>JBDKUX010000117.1:0-3441 GCA_039679455.1 Smithella sp.
TGCTCCCGTTGTCCAACGGGCACTGAAAAGAGTATGCGGCTGGATGAATATTTATAAAAACAAAAAAAGCAGCACCGATCTCTCGATACCGCTTCTATGAGTTACCGCGTGAGCGGTTTAGTTCAACTATATTTTGTTTGATTGGTTTGTTTGCCTTAAATACGCCTAAGCTCTGGGTATTTTTGGTAAAGTAATCTATTTACTTGATTCTTGACAATCTTGCGTTCTTCAACTAAGAATTCAAATACTACAATCAAGATGAATAAAGTTATTTGATTGAATGAAAATATTACATAGAAATATTCTATCTCTTTTTATCATTTGTTTTATCTGTGCGCTTTTTTTTGCGGCAATTCACCATCATGATAAATCTTTTCGTAATAATACCTGTAGCTTATGTAAAATAAGCAGTTCGTTATCTATTGGTGTAAAGAAAGTAAATTTAGACGGAAGCTTTGATTTGTCAGTGGATCACGTCTCTCCGTTATTCACATGTTTACCTAATTATGAAAAAATCGTCATAATTTTATTTGTAACTTGTTTTGCAATTGCACTTCATTCCCTGTTCAACAAAGCGCCTCCTTTTCAATCATAATATTTCCCAATCGCTTTTTTATGTAAAGGTTTTTCCGAAGATGCGGATAAACTGTTGTCTACGAATATTTAATAGCAATTAAAAGATTAAAAGGAGAAAGAAAATGAATTGTCCCGTTTGTAATGCAGCACTGCTTTTATCCGAAAGACAGGGTGTAGAAATAGATTATTGTCCGAAATGCCGGGGAATATGGCTTGATCGCGGCGAACTCGATAAAATCATTGAAAGATCTGATCAGCAAGCCAGTGCCAAACCGACTGCTGTTGCCTTAGAGAATCGTTATGATTATGAAAGAGATTACAAACATCACGATGACAATCACTACGATAAACATAATCTTCATGATCACCACAAACGAAAAAGTTTTCTGCATGATTTATTTGATTAAAAGGATAAATTATGAAGACAACATCTTTATTGATATGTTTGACCTTGTTCTGCGTATTGTTTTATGGTTGCGCAGACCGTTTAAAAGACATGGAAGCATCCTATACAGTAAAAGTAACAGGCACTGAAAAATTAAAATTCAGCGGTTACTACTATTTCGTCGGTACAACAGGTGGTGTACCTAAGCCCATTCATGTTGAGGCTGCTATCCCTGCTGAATATAAAGGTAATGGTGTAGCCGCGGTTTGCGTTTTTCGTAAAACGACCGCCGAAGGTACTTTAAAGGTTGAAATATTGAAAGACGGAAAAGTGGAATCAAGTTCTGAAACAACACATCCCATGGGAGTAATTACTTTAGGCAAGATACCGGATAGGAATTCGATTATCAATAAAATCATTGGTATCATATTGGGTTAATTAGCAAATAGAGTATAATGGAGACCGCAAAAGAAGGACCACTATGGCTATTACCATGGAATTATAAGAACCATGATTATCATAACTCTGCCAGACATGAGAGCGACGATCACCATAAAGAGAAAACTTTCTGCATGAACTTTTTGGTTAAAAGGGCGAAGTTGTGTTGACAAATATTCAAAAGAAATAAGGAACAAGTGGCGCTGTTGTCTGTGATTTCCAACAGCGCCCTTGTAACCATGAAATTTGTTGTCGGTCTTGTTATTGGTTCAGTATCGATTATATCCGAGGCTATTCATTCGGGAGTTGATTTACTGGCATCGATTATTGCTCTTTTTTCCGTAAAGACTTCGAGTAAGCCGGCCGATAAAAATCATTCCTTCGGCCACGGTAAAATCGAAAATATTTCCGGTACAGTGGAGTCCCTGCTGATCTTTGCTGCCGCTGGATGGATCATTTACGAAGCCTTTCAAAAAATCAGCAAACCGGCGCCTATCGATAACCTGGGATGGGGCATTGGTGTGATGCTTACTTCCAGTGTAGTCAACATTATTGTATTACAAAGGCTATTTAAAATCGGACGCGAAACAAATTCGATTGCACTCCAAGCTGATGCCTGGCATTTACGCACCGATGTTTATACATCAGCCGGTGTAATGATCGGCCTTGTTTTAATGTGGTGCGGTCAATTGTTTTTCCCCGCCTGCGCACACGCAAAGCTGGGCATATCCGTTTTGTAGATTTTCACATGAAGGTGGAACCGCAGATGAGTGTAGCTGATTCTCACTCGATAACGGAAGAAATTTCACAAAATATTGAAAGTAAGTATCCGAATACCAGTGTAACCATTCATGTTGAACAGTGTGACGGAGATTGTGATGAGGACTGTCTTGGCGGGTGTCTGCTTTCAGAAAAGGAGAGGCATAAAATTCAGAAACGCTTTTCATTGCCGGCAACTCGAACATAGGCATCTCTTCCCATGAATTGAGTCAGCTCTGTTTCCATCATGGCCGTTAAATACTTCCCAACTGTGTCCCTAACATCCAGCGGGATCAGCTCAAGAAGTTGCTCCGGCCGTTCCTGAATAACCTTGAAAATCTCTGCAATTTCCGCTACCGTTACTTCCAGCTTCATGGCGCTTTCTCCATCATGATCAGGTTTTTGGGGAAAAACCCTTCTAAAGGAAAAGCGCCATATTTTCCACCTCTTTGGCTTCTTTAAACAATTTACACAAAAAATTATACACTGCCGGTTTATGCGGCTATTTATAGCAAAGGAGATTTATTGATAAACAAACACACGAAAATCGCCGGGCCTTGCTTTTTGCTCTTTATGTTCTTATCCGTCTTGAGCCTCAGCAATGGATGTACGACCTTGCCGAGTGTCTCTGAAAAGATTGACGCGTCGCCGACGGCCCAGGAGCCGCGCCAAATCGTATCGACCAAAGGACTGTTATCTCCCCAAAAAAGCAATGCCATCATGGAACGGCTGAAGCGACAGGTGAACACGACAGACATTTTGGAACGTTACACGGCCGTTGTTGAATCGGTCACAGAAAGTCCGCTGACCAAGGGAAATAAAGTCACTTTGCTTATTGATGGTCCGGCTACCTATGCCGCGATGTTCGAAGCCATAAGGAATGCCCAAGACCATATCAATCTTGAAACCTTTATCCTCGAAGATGATGAAATTGGCCGCAAGTTTACCGACCTGCTGTTGCGAAAACAGGCGGAAGGTGTCCAGGTCAATATAATTTATGACAGTGTGGGCAGTTTCAACACCTCTACTGCCTTTTTTCAGCGCCTGCGGGGCAGGGGAATTCAGGTGGTCGAATTCAATCCGGTAAATCCGTTCAAGGCTCCCGGTCGCTGGCTTCTGGGGCATCCGGACCACCGCAAGATTTTGATTGTTGACTGTAAAGTCGCCATTATCGGAGGCATCAACATCAGCAATGTTTATTCAAGCAAGCTTTCCGGGAGGAAAAAAGTAAAAGGAGAACCTCTGCCCTGGCGGGACACAGACGTCCAAATTGAAGGACCCGC
>JBDKUX010000118.1:0-2077 GCA_039679455.1 Smithella sp.
TGCCGATGATATCTCCCGGATAGGCCTCTTCAACATTGGTGCGATCCTGCGCCATGAAGATTGTTGCATTCGATAAGCTGACTTCTTTTTCGAGGCGATGCTGCTGCACCTTCATGCCCCGCTGAAATTTTCCCGAACAGATGCGCAAAAAAGCGATGCGGTCACGGTGCGCCGGGTCCATGTTGGCCTGAATTTTAAAAACAAATCCGGAAAACTCATCTTCCTCGGGAGCAACAATTCTGGTTGTCGTCGGTCGCGGCACCGGTGGCGGAGCGATCTCGACAAACGCATCCAGCAATTCCTTGACGCCGAAATTATTGATGGCGCTGCCGAAGAAAACAGGCGTCTGGCCGGCCTTTAAATATTCCTTATGGTCGTAAGGATTGGCGGCGCCTTCAAGCAGCTCTATTTCCTCCCGCAGCTCCGCAGCCTGACTTCCCAGAAGCTCGTCGAGGAGCGGATCGGACAGATTCTCAATGAGCACTCCCTCATCGGAACGGCGGCTTTTCCCCGGAGTAAACAGGTGCAGTGTTTTATTGTACAGATTATAAACGCCTTTAAAGCGCTTGCCCATGCCGATGGGCCAGGAAAGAGGCGAACATTCGATTTGCAGTTTATCTTCGATATCCGCCAGAATATCCAGCGGCGCCAGACAGTCGCGGTCCAGTTTATTAATGAAGGTAATAATCGGCGTATTGCGCAGACGGCATACATCCATCAGCTTTTGCGTCTGCGGCTCCACGCCTTTGGCGCCGTCAATGACCATCAGGGCGCTGTCTACGGCAGTAAGCACGCGGTAGGTATCTTCGGAAAAATCCTGATGGCCGGGTGTATCCAGCAGGTTGATTTCGCAGTCCGCGTATTCGAATTTCATAACCGAAGAAGTAACCGAAATACCGCGCTCTTTTTCAATGGACATCCAGTCGCTTAAGGCATGCTTGTCCGCCTTGCGGGCTTTCACCGCACCGGCCATTTGAATAGCGCCGCCGAAGAGCAGCAGCTTTTCGGTCAGCGTCGTTTTTCCCGCATCGGGGTGGCTGATGATGCCGAAAGTCCGGCGGCGTTCGATTTCTTTTAATAACTGTTTGCTCAAAACTATTCCATCCTGCTATTTTTCTGCAATACTAGAGATCCCGTTGGCTTTTCTGCTGGGATGCTCTTTTGACCGCATCGAGTTCCATCTTCCGCAGACGGACGCTTTTGGGTGTTATTTCCACCAGCTCATCTTCGGCAATGAATTCGATGGCCTGATCCAGAGAGAGAATACGCGGCGGCCGTAAAATAACAGTTGCATCCGAAGTCGAGGCGCGCATGTTGGTGAGTTTCTTTTCCTTGATTATATTTACATTTATATCGCCCACGCGGTTGCGTTCACCCACTATCATACCGCCGTAAACTTGCGTACCTACGTCAACGATCATTTCCCCACGGTCCTCCATCGCGTAACTGGCGTAACCGGTGACGCGCCCGGCCCGGTCGGCCACCAGCACTCCGGTCATTCGCTGGGGTATAGGGCCAAACCAGGGTGCGTAATCTTCCAGCAATGAATTCATTACCCCGCCGCCTTTTGTATCCGTCAAAAACTGGCTGCGGAAGCCGATCAAACCGCGCGAAGGAATGAGAAATTCCATGCTGACTCTGCCGCTGCCTTTATTGACGAGACTCTCCAGGCGGCCTTTTCGGGCGGACAATTTTTCCGTGATCTTCCCGACAAATTCTTCCGGAATATCCAGGAAAAGCCGTTCCACCGGCTCCATTGTTTTGCCTTTTTCTTCTTTGGTGATAACGCGCGGTCGCGATACCATCAGTTCGTAACCTTCACGCCGCATCGTTTCAATCAGTACGGCCATCTGCAGCTCGCCCCGGCCGCAGACTTCAAAAGCGTCGGTTCTTTCCAGTTTTTTGATTTTGACGGCCACGTTGCGCAGTGATTCTTTTTCCAGACGTTCAAGCAAATGCCGGGAAGTAAGATATTTGCCTTCAGTGCCGGCAAACGGCCCGTCGTTGACATAGAACATCATCGATACGGTCGGTTCGTCCACCAGCAGGCGGGGCAGAGGCTGCGGATCAATTAAAG
>JBDKUX010000119.1:0-27136 GCA_039679455.1 Smithella sp.
ACCCCGAAACGACGACAGGCGGCAACGCCCTGAAATTCTATGCATCCCAGCGTCTCGATATTCGTAAAATGACGTCTCTGAAAACCGGGCAGGATGTAACAGGCTTCAGGACAAGAGTTAAAGTAGTTAAAAACAAATTAGCGCCTCCTTTCCGGGAAGCGGAATTCGATATCATTTTCGGTGAAGGCATTTCCCGTGAAGGCGACGTCCTGGATTTGGCCGCCGAGCACGGCGTTATTGAAAAAAGCGGTGCGTGGTATTCTTACAAAGGCGACAGAATGGGACAGGGCCGTGATAACGCCCGGTTTTTTCTGAAAGAAAACCCTGATATTTTAGCGCAGGTGGAAAGAGAAGTGAAGGAGAAGCTGGGCTTGAATATTGTTGTCGAGCCGGAAGAGGTTAATAAACCATAGATCGCCAGGGCAGGCAGCTGTGTCTGCCCGCAGTATAGTGTATGGATTATAACGAGCTGCTGGAAAAATATCAGAGGTTAGTTACAGAGAATAAAAATTTGAGAGCAGAAATTGCAATGCTCAAGGCAATATCCGGTATTGATCCGCAACCTCCGCTTGATCCACAATTTTCAGGCAAGCAAATCAATGTGCCGCCTGAAACCGCAACTAAGCCATCAGAGATTGATAATCTATCTGCCAGATTGATAGATTATGCCAATTCATCCGATAAAATCCAGCTATTTATGTCGTTTTTTAAAGGACGGGATGATGTGTATGCTAAAAGATGGCAAAACAAAGATGGTCGTTGTGGGTATGCTCCATGCTGTCTTAATGAATGGAAGAAAGGACTGTGTGGAAAACCGCTGCTTAAATGCTCCGACTGTCAGGGAAAGTCTTTCGATATTTTGAATCAAAAAGTCATAGAGGCACATCTGCGGGGGAATATAGTTGTTGGCATATATCCTCTTTTGCAGGATGAATCGTGCTATTTTCTGGCCATGGACTTCGATGATGAGGGCTGGCAAAATGATATCTCTGCACTTAGACATGTATGTCTGACTTTTAATGTTTCTGTAGCAGTGGAACGTTCACGTTCCGGCAACGGGGCCCATGCCTGGTTTTTCTTTCAAAATCGTATTCCAGCCACGCTGGCAAGAAAGTTCGGCTCTGCTCTTCTTACCTATGCGATGCACAAAAGGCATGAAATATCATTCAAATCCTACGACAGATTTTTTCCCAATCAAGACACGATGCCACAAGGCGGTTTGGGCAATCTTATTGCTTTGCCTTTACAGAAAAAAGCGCGCGACGAAGGCAATAGTGTGTTTATTGATGAAAATTTTAAACAATATGATGATCAATGGGGATTTTTAAGAACGCTCGAAAAATTATCAGAAGATGACATATTTTCCCTTTTACCAAAGTTATGCCATGGGAATGAGCTTGGTGCTTTATTAAAAATAGATGAGGAAAATGAAGTTGAAAAGCCGGAAGTGATAAAAGGCATTACCTTGTCAAGACGCGACTTTCCTCCGGAAATTAAGCTGATAAAAGCAAATATGATTTTCATTTCCAAATCAGGAATATCACAAAAAGCATTAAATACATTGAAGCGACTTGCGGCTTTCAAAAATCCGGAGTTCTATAAAGCCCAAGCCATGCGTTTGCCGACATACAACAAACCGAGAATTATAAGTTGTGCTGAAGAAACGAATAATTATTTGTGCCTGCCGCGTGGCTGCGAAACAGACATATTAAATGTTCTTGGCAAAGCCGGTGTTAATGTAAATTGGTCTGAGAAAACAAATTCCGGTAAAAGTATCCATTTGGAATTTAAAGGAACGCTGAGAGAAGAACAGCAGATGGCTGCAAATGAAATGCTGAAGCATGAAAGCGGAGTTCTTTCGGCAACCACGGCTTTTGGTAAAACTGTTATAGCGACGAGATTGATTGCTGAAAGAAAGGTCAATACACTAATTTTGGTGCACCGACAGCAGCTTCTTACGCAATGGGCGGCAAAAATTGCGGAATTTCTCGAAATTCATGAAGAAATACTAGTTTTGGAAAAAAAGCGAGGCTGTAAGAAACAACAAAGCTTGATCGGACTCGTTGGGGCAGGCAAAAATAATCCCAGCGGCATCGTTGATATTGCCGTTATGCAGTCATTGAATCATGGCGGTGAAGTGAAGGATATAGTAAAAAATTACGGAATGATAATCGTTGATGAATGCCATCATGTTCCGGCATTCAGTTTTGAACAGATATTAAAGAGCGTTTCTGCAAAGTATGTTTATGGTTTAACTGCTACCCCGACAAGGAAGGACGGACACCAACCGATTATTTTTATGCATTGCGGACCGATCAGGTACAGAGTCGATGCGAAGAAACAAGCCGAGAACAGACCCTTTGAACATTATGTTATCCCAAGATTTACCAGTTTCAGAGTACCGCTGGAAAAGGATGGAAAGGAAATTTCAATCCAGGAATTATATTCTGAAATTGTTGTAAATGAATTAAGAAATGACTTGATTGCAGATGATGTAATCAGGAGCCATCAAGCCGGTAGAAATTCTCTTGTTCTGACGGAGAGAGCCGCACATGTTGAATTGCTGGCAAAAAAATTAAAAGAAAAAATACCTGATGTTATTGCCCTTACAGGTGCTGTTGGCGCAAAAGAAAAGCGAGAGACATTATTAAGAATATTACAAACACCATCCAACAAACAATTGACCTTAATTGCCACCGGAAAATACATCGGAGAAGGGTTTGATGAACCGCGGCTTGATACACTGTTTTTGGCAATGCCCATATCATGGAGAGGGACATTGCAACAATATGCAGGCAGACTCCATCGGCTGCTGGAGAGCAAGAGTGAAGTCCAAATTTATGATTATATTGATGTTCATGTAAAAGTGCTGGAAAAAATGTATAACAAAAGACTTATTGGATACGCTGCTATCGGCTATAAAACAAAGGCAGAGAGTCTTGCTGAAGCATCCGTGGACATTATTTTTGATAGTCAAAATTTCCTTCCTGTTTATTCGCATGACCTGATTAACGCAAAAAGAGAAGCTGTGATTGTCAGTCCTTTTATTAGCAGAAGACGGTTGCTGCAAATGTTGGCATTAATGAACACCGCCCTGGAAAATAAAGTCAAGGTTGTTGTCTTGACTAGGCCGGCAACTGACTATAAAGATAAACAGTCTATGGCAGAAACATTGGATTTACTGCAAGTTGCCGGTATAACAGTAATTTACAAATCAAATATCCATCAGAAATTTGCGGTTTTTGACCAGAAAATCGTCTGGTATGGAAGTATTAACCTTTTAAGCTTCGGCCGGGCGGAAGAAAGTATCATGCGACTGGAAAATCTCAATATTGCCAATGAATTGATTAGAGCAATCGGAAAATGACTACTCGAGAGAATAATTGCAAATATGTTGTTTGACCGTAAAAAAGCCACGGGCAAGGCGGTGGGCAATTCTTGTTCATATACACTGGAAAATGCCTTGCAAAAAGCATATCGTCTTTTGTCGTTGCGGGCGCACAGTGCATACGAAATAGAAAAAAAGTTGCGGGAGCGAGAATTTCCCACCGCCGTTATTAAAGAAGCACTGGAAAAACTCCACGAATTGAAGTATCTGGATGATGATTCTTTCGCTCTCCAGTGGACGCGCAATCTGGCAGTTAATAAACTCTATGGAAACAGAAAAATTATCGCGAGCTTAAAGGGAAAAGGCATCGCCGCACATTTGATCGATAAGGCGCTGGAAGAAGTACGGCGGGAAATTCCGGAAGAAGAAGCCGTTAGTCTTTTAATTAAGAAAAAGATAACCGGCAAAAAGATCAACTTGCAGGATATTAAAGAAAAAAAGAGAATATTCCAAAATCTGTTGGGCAAAGGGTTCCCGGCGGGTTTGATATTAAATAAATTAGGAAAGATACCGGAGGAAGATTTTCATGGCGAAGACGGGCAGTGAAATAAGGGAAGGTTTTATAAAATTTTTTGAAGGGAAAGGGCATACCCGCGTGGCAAGCTCCTCCCTGATTCCCAAAGATGATCCGACATTGATGTTTACGAATGCGGGAATGGTGCAGTTTAAAAATGCCTTTTTAGGCTTGGAAAACAGGGGGTACACACGGGCAGTCTCGTGTCAGAAATGCGCCCGCGCCGGCGGCAAACATAACGACCTGGAAAATGTCGGCGTCACCGCCCGCCATCATACTTTTTTTGAAATGCTCGGCAATTTTTCGTTCGGCGATTATTTCAAAGAAGAAGCCATTGCCTGGGCCTGGGAATATTTAATTGACGTAGTGAAGCTGCCCAAGGAAAAACTCTGGGTGACAATATTTACGGATGACGATGAGGCCTTTAACATATGGCATGAAAAGATGAAGGTGCCCAAAGACCGCATTGTTCGCATGGGAGAAAAAAGTAATTTCTGGATGATGGGTGAAACAGGTCCCTGTGGTCCCTGTTCTGAGATTATTTACGATCAGGGCCCGGGCACCGGCTGTGGGCGGCCCGAATGCGATATCAATTGTGATTGCGACCGTCATCTGGAAATTTGGAATAATGTTTTCACGCAATTTGACCGCGATGTAACCGGCAAGCTGACCCCGCTTCCCAAGCCCAACATTGATACCGGTATGGGACTGGAGCGCCTCACCGCCGTGATTCAGGGTGTCCAAAGCAATTACGATACGGATCTTTTCACCCCGATAATCCGTTTTGTCGAAAAGATCAGCGGCAAAACTTACGGCCAAAATGCCGACAACGACACATCGATTCGGGTTATTGCCGACCACAGCCGCGCTGTAACATTTTTGATCGGCGACGGCATCCTGCCCAGCAATGAGGGCCGGGGTTATGTTCTGCGGCGTATTTTACGCCGGGCGGCGCGTCACGGAAAAATGCTGGGCATCAATAAACCATTTTTAAATGAGTGCGCCCAGGTAGTCATCGACATGATGAAAGACATTTATACTGATCTGGAATCGAAAGCCTCCTACATTACTAAAGTTATCATCAATGAAGAGCAGCGTTTTATGGAAACGCTCGACGCCGGTTTGCGCATCTTACAGGAAGAAACAGTTGCACTGAAGCAGGCCGGGAAAAATGTTCTGCCCGGTTCACTGGTCTTCAAGCTCTACGATACTTATGGATTTCCCACCGATTTGACGGCGGACATCGTGAAACGCGACGGCTTTACTCTGGATACGGAAGGTTTTGAGGTTGAGATGGAACAGCAGCGGGAAAGAGCTCGCGGAGCATGGAAAGGCAGCGGCGAGGAAGCCGTGGCCGAATGTTATCTGAAGTTGTCCAGCTCAGGCATTGCCACCGAATTTTGCGGCTACGAGGGGAATACTCAGGCCGACTCAACAATTACCGCCATAATTGTTGAAGGTAATACAGTTGAAACTCTGTCCGAGGGGCAGGAGGCGGAAGTTGTCGTGGCGACAACACCGTTTTACGGTGAATCCGGCGGTCAGATCGGCGATACCGGCTACCTGGAAGGTGACGGCTTTACTTTCGCCGTGCAGGATACGAAAAAACCGGTCGACAAGCTTTTCGTACACAAGGGTATTGTCCGGAAAGGAACGATTAAAGTCGGCGACAAGGTGCATTTAATTGTTGATCTGGAAAGAAGAAGAGCCATTCAGGCTAATCACTCCGGCACCCATATATTGCAGGCGGCGTTGAAAGCCGTGCTGGGCGACCACATCAAACAATCCGGTTCGCTGGTTAATGACGAAAGGCTGCGTTTTGACTTTTCGCATTTTTCCAAAATCAGCGATGAAGAACTACGGCGGATTGAAGAAATCGCCAATGACATCATCAGAAAGAATGTAGAAGTGGCAACCCAGGTATGCGATCTGGAAGATGCGCTGAAAACAGGTGCAACGGCGGTATTTGACGAGAAGTACGGTGCAACGGTGCGGCTCGTGAAAATGGGCGATAAGAGCATGGAGCTGTGCGGCGGTACGCATGTTGCCCGCACCGGTGATATCGGGTTGTTGAAGGTGCTCCATGAATCGGCGATTGCCGCGGGAGTCCGTAGAATAGAGGCCGTCACCGGCAAGCAGGCATTCGCGTATTTCCAGCAGGCGGAAGAGGAATTGAAAAAAGCAGCCGGTTTGTTGAAAGCAAATCCTTCGGACCTGGCCGAACGCACCGAAAGACTGCTCAAGCACACCAGGGATCTGGAGAAGGAAATTGAAGCGCTCAAAGGAAAACTGGCCGCTAAAGATTCCGGCGATTTGCTAAGTCAGGTTAAGGAAATCGCCGGTGTGAAAGTGCTGGCGACACAAGTGAACATCAGCGACGCCAAAACGCTGCGCGATTTCGGCGACAAACTGCGCGACAAGCTGGAGACGGGAATTATACTCCTGGCGGCTAAAGCGGATGACAAAGCGCTCCTGCTTTGCATGGTAACGAAAGATCTGGCCGGGAAATTCCATGCCGGCAACATTATTAAGGAACTGGCTCCGATCGTCGGCGGTAAGGGCGGCGGACGCCCCGACATGGCCCAGGCCGGCGGCACCCAGCCGGAGAATCTGGGGAATATCTTTCCTGCACTGGAAAAGCTACTGGCGAAATAGAATAAAAGAGTGATTTTGCTTTTTGCCGTTTCCGGCAAAACAAATATACTTTGGTGGTTGTGGTGAGGAAGTGCTTGTATAACAAGCACTTCCTCCTGTTTTTATCGCTCTTAAAATGAAAATTAATATTACGTTAATATTAGTCATATTTGAAACACCTTGTTAAAGAGGAAATAGAAAACAATTCATGTCTGCCGCCAAGGAATTTAAATACTTCTTATTAAACACCCTCCTTACGTCCATCATATTTCATATTTTGAATATCTACACCAAGACACTTCATGTGCAATTCGAAGGCTCTGAGAAGGTTCAAAAGCATTTGGAAAATGGGGGACGGATCATCATGACCAGCTGGCATCAGCGATTTTTCGGTGGTTTCTTTATTCCCAAAATTTTTAAATGGTCCCCTTGCATCATGATTAGTAAAAGCCGGGACGGAGATTTCGTTGCCCAGATCGCGCGGCATGTCGGATGGATTCCCGTGCGGGGATCGAGCTCGCGAGGAGGCAAAGAGGCTCTGCGGGCTATGGTGCAGGGGGTTCATGAACATAAGATCGGCGGCCATATTGTAGACGGTCCTACAGGGCCGCCCCGCATCATCAAACCGGGTCTCATCTCTTTAGCTCAGAGCGCGAATGCCGTTATTTGTCCGACGGTTGTCTCCTATGAAAAAGCCTGGATCGCCAACAGTTGGGATCGTTTTATGGTTCCCAGACCGTTTAGCAGGGTTCTTCTCCGGTTTGGTTCCATCTTTCCCGTACCTGAAATAACAAGTAATGATCAATTTGAATCTTTCCGCAGGGAAGTGGAAGGCGATCTGATCAAAGAATACGAGGCTGTTGACAGCTATTGGAAAAAATGACAGCAATACTCTATCAAAGTTGATTGCTGTTAAACGGGAGGCAATGGGGGCCAACAGGCATTCTTTCATATATCTATCAATCAGGATTCAGCAGTTTATTATTGACATATTACGGCGTCTTTCCTATAGTCATTCCCAATGAAAGCAAGTTGTTATCAAAATTACAGTTGGTTTCAAAACTGAAATTGATGATATTTGACCTTAAACCTACAACTTTTCAAATAGGACAGCAATAATATGGAAGGCACTATCAAGAAAGTTTATGTTGATGCAAACGGAGTCGTGTCATGCGTCTGTCCAGATTGTGGTAAAGTGCAAAGAGAACAGGCAGAGGCATACAAGGGTACCAGGGGGCCGGTTAAAATTCAATGTAAGTGCGGCAATACCTATGACATAGAGATTGAATTCAGGAAGTTATACCGAAAGGAAATCAAACTTGACGGCATATATGCGACTGAATCAAACCCCAATAACTGGGCGAAAATGATTGTCAAGGATATAACAATGCAGGGGTGCAAATTTGAAACGCTGAAGGCAAACCTGTTGAAACCGGATGAAGAAATTAAAATCGAATTTAAATTGAAAAATGCTAAAAACTCTCTGATAAGGAAGAGAGCCCTTGTCCGTTACGTGTTTGAAAATTACGTCGGCTGCGAGTTTAAAGAACTCCCCGGTGCCGTCGATCCGGATTTAGGCTTCTATCTGATGAATTTATAAAAAAATCAGAAATTTTAAGTGTCGTAAATTTATGATCATCAGTTGCAGCCGGAGGACGGATATTCCCGCTTTTTACAGTGACTGGTTTATCAACCGGATTCGCGAAGGCTTTGTCCAGGTGCGCAATCCGGTAAATGTCAGGCAGGTGAGAACGGTTTCACTCTTGCCTGCGGACGTTGATTGCATCGTTTTCTGGACGAAAAACCCCGCTCCGCTTCTCGACAGAATTTATCTTCTTGCCGACTATAACTATTATTTTCAATTCACGCTGACGTCCTACGGAAGTGATATTGAGCAAAACCTCCCGCCCAAGAATGAAGTGATTGATACATTTCTTGCGCTTTCCCGGAAAATCGGGAAAGAAAGAATCATCTGGCGTTACGATCCCATACTACTGTCTCCAGGCGTGAACATTGATTATCACATTCAGAATTTCGCCGATCTGGTGCAGCGGCTGGCCGGTTATACGGATAAATGCATTATCAGTTTTCTCGACATGTATCGCCACTTGCAAAGCAAAAGTGCGGGGCTTTTCATCAGGCCGCCCGATGATGCGGAGATGCGAACTCTAGCGGAAAATATGGCCCGGATTGCCGCTGTTCATCATATTAGAGTGGAAACATGCGCCGAGAAAATCGATCTTGCCCATTTGGGTATAGAGCATGGTAAGTGCATTGATGATCGGCTAATTACCAAGTTAACCGGCAGGAACCTGAAAGTTGAAAAGGACAAATATCAACGGGAACTCTGCGGCTGCGTCACAAGCTGCGATATCGGCGAATACAATACATGCAGACACCGCTGCGTTTACTGCTATGCCAATGTCAGTCAAAAGAAGATTGAAAAAAATCAGCTGCTGCATAATAATGCAGCGCCGTTGCTGTGTTAGGCTTTGGAAGTTGATGCCGGCCGGAGCCGGAGAGATTTAGACAAAAACCGGGAAATCGTTGTTTGCTTGTGAGCGGGGGGATGTTAAAAATTTATTTTGCCGGATCAATTCGGGCAGGACGAAACGATGCTGCGATATATGAAGCCATGATCACCTGGCTGCGATCTTTCGGAGAAGTGTTGACCGAGCATGTGGGCAACCGGGCTCTCTCGAAAGCAGGCGATGACGGGCCCGGCGACCGATATATCCACGACCGGGACATGGCATGGCTTTCATCCTGCGATCTTGTAATGGCCGAAGTCACGACGCCGTCCCTGGGAGTGGGCTACGAGCTGGGCTGGGCTGCTGCCTTTAAGAAACCTGTTTTATGTCTTTATCGGCCCTTGCCGGAGCTTCATTTGTCTGCCATGATTGCGGGTAGCCCCGATATACAAACAAACGTATATTCCTCCCTGGACGAAGCCAAAGTAATTATGGAAGAATTTATTGGAAAAATCGCCGGTAGAGTTGCCGGTTTTACGGGGAGCAGTTAGATGGTCACGTCACTGGAATTACTGGCGCCGGCGGGGAATGCTGACATCGGCATAGCCGCTATCGATCACGGCGCCGATGCCGTCTATATCGGTGCCCCAAAATTTTCCGCCAGAGCCGATGCGGGAGTGAGCGTTGCCGATATTGCCCGTTTGATGAAGCATGCACACCTCTATTACGCCAGGGTCTATGTGGCGCTCAATACCATCCTGACAGACCGGGAACTTGATGAGTCGCTCGATATCATCCGGAAAGTCTATGAGCTGGGCGCCGACGCCCTGATTATTCAGGATGTGGGGCTGCTGGAGCTGGATCTTCCGCCGATTCCCCTTATTGCCAGCACTCAGATGCACAACAACACCGTTGAGAAGATTCAGTTTCTGGAGGCAGTGGGCTTCAAACGGGTAATCCTCGCCAGAGAGCTTTCTTTTGACGAGATTGCAGACATTCGCAGGAATTCCAGCATAGAGCTGGAAGCTTTTGTTCACGGCGCATTATGCGTTTCCTACAGCGGCCAATGTTACATGAGCCAGGCCATCACGGGCCGAAGCGGCAATCGCGGCGTCTGCGCCCAGCCCTGTCGATCCCACTATACTTTGGTTGACGGCGTCGGTAACATTATTCTGCAAAACAAATTTCTCCTCTCCCTCAAAGACCTGAATCTGATGGACTTCATACCGGATCTGATCGCGGCCGGAGTCACCTCCTTTAAAATCGAAGGAAGATACAAGGGAATTGAATATGTAAAAAATGTAACCGCCGCTTTCCGAAAGATAGTCGACCGGTTCATCAGCGGTCAGGACGGCTACCGTCGGAGCAGTTCCGGAGTGAGCACATTCACCTTTTTGCCGGACCCGGAAAGAACCTTTAACCGTGGTTATACCCAATACTTTATTGCCGGGGGAAGACAAAAAGTCGCCTCCCTGGACACGCAGAAATCAATCGGACAATATTTGGGAAAAATCACCTGTGTCGGAAAGGATTTTTTTCGCCTTGACCATCATGATCTGCAAAACGGGGACGGGCTTTGCTTCTTTACCAAGAAAAACGATTTGGCCGGATTCAGGGTGGAGAGGGTGGATAAGGGAAAAATCTACCCTAACAACATGACGGGTCTGGCAACCGGCATAACCCTCTATCGCAATTATGACATCGCTCTTACGAGAGCTTTGAAAAAATCATCGGCTGACCGTCGCATCGCCGTGGAAATGAATTTCCGGCAGGAAAATACGTTGATCCGCTTGGCGGCAAGAGATGAAGACGGCAATGCGGCTGAAGCGGCGAAGGAGATTTCATTTGAGCCTCCCCGCGACCCGGTACGGGCTGTGAAGCAGATAGAAAAGCACCTTGCCAGTACCGGCAACACACCTTACCTGACGGCAAGGTTGACAATTGAGCCTGAGCAACCGGGCTTTCTTCCCGCAAGTACTTTGAATGGTATCCGGCGCGATGTTTTGGAGAGGCTGACCGCAATTAGGAGTGAAGCATATCTCCGCCAGAGCATTAAGATAATACCCAACGACTTTCCTTACCCAGAGAAAAAGCTCGACTTCCACGCCAATGTCTACAATGCGCAGGCCCGACAATTTTATGAACGCCACGGGGCATCAGTTGTTGAACCAGCTTTGGAAACTCTTTCCAATGCGACCGAAAAAACTGTCATGACTACCCGCTATTGCCTCCGTTATCAATTGGACCTGTGCCCTGGGATGCAGCATCCGGCCTTCCCCGTCAAAGAGCCTCTCCGGCTGAGGGATGCTCATCATACCTACCGCTTAGAATTTGACTGCCGGAAGTGCAGAATGTTTGTGATCCTGGAGAAATAAACGGCGCTCTTCATACGTTTAATTCCATTCACAATTCATTAATAATGCTGCCGGTTGTATGTCCTTGATTATCCATTTGTATTAATCAATATCGGCCACCGGTTTACCCGGGTATATGCTTAATGATATAGGAAAATATAGTCTCCGATATATTGTGTTTTTGTCTTCAACAATATATTTAATCATCCAATACTGATTGAGGAATTAAACAGTTTTTCCATTCACAACGCGAGGAGGTTTCCTGTGGAGCAGAAGCAATGGGAAGAAGAAACTGAACAGCGCAAAGAAGAATATTTGAAAAAGCACTCACGGATGGCAAAGATGTTTGTTGAAGACCGTCTTGCCTTTGAACGGGAGCGCAAACGTCTCCTCGATGAATTTTTCAACGGTATTGAAGATGAAGACATGCGTCAGCGGTTGCGTGCCCTTCAGGCTTCCTTTGAAAAAAGAATGAAGAATGCCGGATCAGCCCACAATCGATTTGTTCTCGCCCAGACTTTTTTCTGGGATCATTTTCACAATGTCTGGCAGCCCGGCCTGGCGAGGATGAATGACCAGATGAAAAGTTTTGCCGCCAAAACGGCGCTGATCAACGACCACTTTAAATCAATTCAAAACCATTCCCAAAGTCGGTAAATATTTCTGATTTATTTTGGCACTTTACGGCAAAATTGTACCGAAATTGTCGCTGTCTTTGCAATTACTGCTGCATCCTACCAGTCAAAAGAAGATTGAAAAAAATCGGTCGCTGCATTACAGTCTTGTTCCATTACTGATTGGAGACAACCTGAAATGCGAATCTCCGTTATTCTGGCTCATCCGGAGCCCGGCAGCTTCAACCACGCAATTGCCCGGGAAGCTAATAATGCGCTTCATGTAAACGGGCATACCGTATTTTTTCATGATCTCTATCAGGAAAAATTCGAGTCTGTGCTGCCGGCGGCGGAGATTATCAAAGGCGCAGCCCTGCCGAAAGCAATTGAACAGCACTGTGTAGAAATTGCCGCGGCTGAGGGGATTGTAATTATTCATCCCAACTGGTGGGGACAGCCTCCGGCCATCTTGAAAGGCTGGGTGGATCGGGTTATTCGTCCCGGTGTTGCTTACGAGTTTCTGGAAGGCGATTCCGGTGAAGGGGTGCCCGTCGGTTTGCTCAAAGCGCATACGGTGCTGGTTTATAATACATCCAACACCGAAACCCGGCGGGAAAAGAATGTGTTTGGCGACCCTCTGGAGACGATCTGGAAGAATTGTATTTTTGCGCTTTGCGGAGTGACCGGTTTTCACCGCCGGATGTTTAACGTGGTCGTAACAAGTACGGAGAATCAGCGAAAGAATTGGCTGGAAGCGGTCAGGCAGGATATTAAAGGGTTCTTCCCGGAAAAGTGATTTTTTACAGTGAAACTGTCTGCTGTTACAAATCGGCACTGCTCAGACGAATAGTATGATTGTTCATGGAGGTAAAACTGTGAAAGATGCATTTGCTGCCGCAAGTACAAAAAATCATGCAGTACGGGTGGCAATATTCTCATTATTTTTCTTTTATTTATCAATAATAATGGCATCGGCGGCTTTTGCCCAGCCGGTTATTCTTGATGGCGGTATGACCCCGAAACAGTTTGAATGGCCGTTTGACCGTAATGTTTTCGGTGCTGATGAAGAAGTTACGTTCTGGCTGTGCGTCCAGAGACAGGGCAATCTGACCCGATCCGGCGTTTTCAACTATTACTTTAAAATACAGGTTTTCCGGCCCGACGGTTCGCAAGTGTGGAGCACAATGTACAGCTTCGATGAAGAAGGGAATGCCGAACAGAAATTTATCTTTCCAGCTTTTTTTTATGACCATAGTCCCAATAAGTTATCACCATCGTTTGGCAGATGGAAAATCAGAATGGCTGTCTGGGATAAGAAATCTCAACGAGATGTTTCCGCAAGGGAGTATTCCATCGCCTTCACCGATGGCAAAAAGTAACCGGCGTCGCCTGATCCTCAATTGGATTAGATATGGCGGCAGCCATTTTCCTGTTGTTTATTTTCAATACAAATATAATAGAGACGTTGGAAAAACCGGAATCTGTGCAAGAAGACATCAAACATTTAAATCTCAACACTGAGTTTTACACTCCGGAGGGTTGCTACATTACGGAAGTGTCCAATTCTTCCGACGACCCCGGTTTGTCCATTGCCAGGGCGCGGGTAGAACCGGGCGTGACAACCAGGTGGCACCGTCTTAAAGGCGTTACGGAACGCTATTTTATTATCGAGGGCAGGGGAGTAATGGAGGTAGGAGATTTGCCGCCGCAGGAAGTAGCCGCCGGCGACGTTGTGCTTATTCCGCCCCGATGCCGTCAACGAATAACCAATAGTGGTCCCAATGATTTGATTTTTCTGGCTATCTGTACGCCCAGGTTCTGCAATGAAGCCTATGAAGATATTAATCAACCATAAAAGTTAGTTGGCATGAATGGAACGGTATTCAAACCTTCGCGGGAGAGCGCTTCTCTTTCTTTTTTTTCTCTGGTTTATCTGGCTTGTTAACTTCTCGGTCAGAATAGTATTGTCGCCGCTTTTACCGGTGATTGAAGACGAGTTCATGATTAACCATGCCCGGGCAAGCAGCATCTTCATCTTCCTTTCCGCCGGATATGGTGTTGCCGTGATCGCTTCCGGAATTTTTTCCAGCGGATTCGGCTATAAAAAAACTATTGTCGTCTCACTTACACTCCTGAGTTTAACAGCCTTTTTAATTCCCCTTGTCCACAATTTCCTGCTGCTGAATATTTTTGCGTTTATGATCAGCTTTTCCGTCGGCTTGTATCTTCCTTCCGTAATTCCTCTGATTACTGAATACTACTCTGAGCAAAACTGGGGCAAGGCCATTGCCATTCATGATACCGGCGCCTCTATAGCCATTTTTGCCACGCCGCTGGTTGCTCTTTTCCTTCTCCATTTTTTTCCCTGGCGCGGTATATTTGTAATTTATGCATTTGTTTTTCTGATCTGCTCGGTTGTTTTTTATTTTGTAGCAAGCGAAGTGAAAATCATTAATCCTCCAAAGGTGATGCTCGGAGACATTGTTAAAATAAAATCCCTTTGGGTAATGGCTTTGATCTGGATTTTCGGCATGGGAGCAAATCTGGGTATTTACTCTATAATTCCTTTGTACATGACGAAAGAACTGCATTTAAACATAGATTACGCCAATACCATCCTGGGAATATCAAGACTGGGCGCGGTTGCCGTATCCATTGCCTGTGGTTTTATCATGGACAGGTTTGACCTGAGAAAGGTTATGCTTATTGTGCTGTTCCTGACCAGTATTTTCACCGTGCTTTTAGGGTTGGCTCCTGTTAAATATGTAGGAATTGTCCTTTTCATGCAGGCATTTTTTGTAATAGCTTTTTTCCCGGTAGGGCTTGTAATGATAGCAAAAACATTCACAAGGGAGATGAGAGGCCTTGCTACAGGAATTATTGTTGCTTTAAGCGTAGTTTTTGGAGGCGGTCTCGTTCCTTATTTATTGGGCGTCTCCGGAGACCTTTATAGTTTCAGATCAGGCATTACGGTTTTCGGCCTCCTGATAATGCCGGCCGGCACACTGGTTTTTCGCTTGAAGGAGCTGCGGTAATATAAGGATTATTCAGATTAATCAATAAATTAAGTCTGGCGGGCAAGAACATACTCCGCTATAGTATTAAGTTGATTGGTTTCCGGGCATTCGCCGAAGATTTGCAGCAGGGCCTGGGCGTCTTTGATATATTTTGCGGCGCACTGTAAAGAATAATCAATCCCCTTATACTTTTGAATTAAATCAACAATTACGGGAATTGTTTTTTCGTCTTTCCCTTTACTGGCAATTAATTCACCGGCTTCGTCTTTTTCTGCATTTGTTGCGTTCCTGAGGGCGAAAATAAGCGGCAGAGTCAGTTTGCCTTCTTCCAGGTCCTTGCCGATTGATTTGCCGAATTCCTGTTCCCTGGCCATGTAATCGAGCGTGTCGTCGGTGATTTGAAAAGCCATGCCGATCTTCGACCCGAACTGACTCATGGCATCAATTTTATCCTGCGCTGCCGAGCCAAGAATCGCGCCGGCTGCGCAGGCCGCCGACAGCAAAACAGCAGTCTTTTTTTTGATAATTGTCAGGTATTCTTCTTCTGTAATATTGACGTCGCCGCACTTCATGAGTTGGAAAACTTCGCCTTCAGACATGGCGTTGACGGTTCCGGAGATCAGTTTGACCAGCGGGATATTGCCTGTTTCCGCCATCACTTTGAATGCCTTAGTGTAAAGAAAATCGCCGACCAAAACACTGATGGTGTTGCCCCAGACGTTGTTGGCGGAAGTTTTACCGCGACGGATAGTTGCCTGATCAATAACGTCGTCATGCAGCAAAGATGCGGTATGAATAAATTCCAGAACGGCCGCTGTCGGAAAACGATGTTCACCGGCATATCCGCAGATGCGGGAAGTGATCAGCAAAAGCAGCGGCCTGACCCTTTTTCCGCCGCTGTCGATCAAATGATGGCATACTTCAGGTATCAACTTTACTTCTGATGTGAGGTACTTATCTAAGTGCTTTTCAACCTGCTGCATGTCGTCTTTATAGGCGGCGAAAATGTCCTCAATTTGCATGAAATTATTACCTTGTTTGCTTATTTAAAGGAAAATGAGAAACGTATATTGCAACGAAGCCCTGCCAATTGTCAAATGAGAATTTATTTTTTTTATATCGAAACTCTATTCAATTATTTCGGCGAACAGGTCATAGTCATCGGCGTCAATAATTCTGCCTTTGATGATCGAGCCCGTTTTGGCCTGTTTGCCTTTAACGTAGGTTACGCCGTCAATTTCCGGGGCCTGTCGGCGGCAACGGCCAACATAGATATAATCGCTGCGGTCGCTTTTCCCTTCAACCAGGATTTCCTGGATACTGCCGATCAAACTATGATTAATTTTATTCGAGATTGCCGCCTGGGCGTTCATGATGATATCGCGGCGGCGCTGCTTTTCCTGCTCCGCAATGCGTGAAGAAAGACGAGCGGCTTTTGTCCCATCTTCGCGCGAATAGGGGAAAACGCCGAGATGATCGAACTTCGTTTCACCAATGAAATCGAGAAGCCTGTCAAATCTTTTTGGGGTCTCACCGGGAAAACCGACAATAATTGATGTACGCAAGGCGACATTAGGCATAATTTCACGCGCTGCGGCGATAATTTCTTTAATCCGGTCACTGATGACATTGCGGTTCATTGCTTTAAGAATAGCATCATCAATATGCTGAATCGGCAGGTCGATGTAGCGGCAGATTTTTTTGCTGCGGGCTATGGACTCCATGATTTCGCCTGTCATGTGCGCTGGATGGGCATAAAGAAGGCGGATCCATTGAATGCCTCTTATGGCGGCCAGATCGGTCAACAAATCAGATAGTTGGGGACGGCCTTTCAAATCCCGGCCGTAAGCCGTCGTGTCCTGTCCGGTGATAATGATTTCCCTTATTCCTCTTTTTGCCAGCATCTTTGCTTCCTGCAGGATATCATCAGGCTGCCGGCTGCGGGCGCGGCCGCGAAGGGAGGGAATCACACAATAAGTGCAGCAGTTAGAGCAGCCGTCGGAAATCTTTAAGTAGGTGGTTACCGATGTGTTCGATAAAACCCGCGCATGCTGCGAATTCATTAAAAAATCAGGTTTGGTGATGACGGCCAGGCGTTTTGCTTCCGTGCCTGTCAGTTTACTGATATGTTCAACAATATTGGCGACCTCGCCCGTGCCGACAAATAAATCAACCTCTGGTATTTCGGAAAGGAGTTCCCGGCCGTAGCGCTGCGCGAGACACCCGGCGACAACAATGCGGAAGGGATGGAGGCCTTCTTTTTTTTCTTGAGCCAGCAGCAGTATTTCTTCGATAGCTTCTTCTTTGGCGGGGTTGATGAATGCGCAGGTATTGACAATCACAATGTCGGCCAGTTCACGCCGGTTAACGAGCTGCAGGCCGGATTGACTGAGCAGCCCGCCCATTACTTCCGAATCAACTAAATTTTTGGAGCAGCCTAGGCTGATGATGTGGACTTTGATTCTGTTGTTCGATTTCAAGACGGCAGCTTTCTAATCAAGACTTTTCGAGGTTTGGCGCCGTCGGAAGGGCCGACAATGCCTTCGCGTTCCATCTGCTCGATTATCCGGGCAGCGCGGTTATAGCCTATTTTCATATAACGCTGAACGAGCGAGATTGATGCCTGTCCCAGTTCACCGACCAGCGCCACGGCTTCATCGTATTTTTCGTCAAAATTTTCATTGTCCTGTTGATTCGCGGCTGCTTCCAGTTCGAACTTTTCAATGGAGGCGTCATATGCCGGCGGCGCCTGCAGTTTGATAAAGTTAACTATCCGGTTGATTTCCTGATCGGAAACGTAGGCACCGTGGATACGCGTCAGTTTGGACGTGCCCGGTGGAATAAAGAGCATATCTCCGGCGCCCAGCAGTTGTTCTGCACCCGGCTGATCGATAATCGTGCGGGAATCTATCTTGGATGAAACCTGAAAAGAGATGCGCGTCGGGAAGTTGGCTTTGATCAACCCGGTTATAACGTCGACCGACGGCCGCTGGGTGGCGATAATTAAATGTATTCCGGCCGCCCTGGCCATTTGCGCAAGCCTTGTCAGTGATTCTTCCACGTCGCGTGACGCCACCATCATCAGATCTGACAATTCGTCAATTATTACTACTATATAAGGAAGGCGAACATGTTTTATTCGCGAGGGGCGAGTTGCCGTATCTGCATCGGAAGGCTCACTGTCCTCTGTTTGAGCCTGTTCTTTGACCGCCGCTTTGCCTGACGGATTTTTTAAAAGCATTTCATTATAGGCGTCGATGCTTTTTACACCCAGGTCGCTGATAAAACGGTAACGCCTTTCCATTTCTTCCACTGTCCAGCGCAATACCTGCGAGGCTTTTTTCGGATCAACAACAACCGGGTGCATCAAATGCGGGATGCCTTCATAGGAAGACAATTCCAACCTTTTGGGATCGACCATCAAAAATTTAACGTCATCGGGCGGAACTTTAAAAAGAATACTGCAAATCATCGCGTTCAGCGCAACGCTTTTACCTGAGCCCGTGGTGCCGGCGATTAACAGATGCGGCATTTTTGTTAAATCGGCGATAACCGGTGTCCCCACAAAGTTTACTCCGAGGGCAATGGGTAGCCGCAATGACGAATTAGTGAAGACATCATTGTCGAGCACATCTTTAAGGAAAACAGATTCCCTTTTTATATTTGGTATTTCAATGCCAATCACCGATTTGCCGGGGATGGGGGCAATAATGCGGATGCTCGGCGCCATCAGCGCCAGCGCCAGATCATCAGCCAGTGTTGTGATTTTATTAATTTTTACTCCGGGAGCCGGTTCCAGTTCATACATTGTGATTACCGGGCCGGGGGTGACTTCCACCACACGTCCCTCCACCCCGAAATCAGCCAGTTTCTTTTCCAGAATACGGGAATTGGTAACGAGATGATCCCGTTTAACGCGTGTGTCATTGCGTTGAGATTCTTCCAGAAGAGAAAAGGGCGGCAGTTGAAATTTGCCGTCGGCTCCGGCGAAATCGAAATGCGTTTGTTCCATTTTTTTTATTTTTGCTTTGAGAGGTGCTGCCGCATTGTCTTCAATAATGACCGGTGTAGACTTTCTTTTGGCTTTGATGTTGCTGATTGTCGAGGAAGTAAGCGCTGCAATTCTCGTTTTAACTGCAACCAAAACCCACTGAAGTCCTTGAAAAAATTTTCCGGCAAACAACGTGAGAGAAAAATCAATCATAAAAATTAATGATACGATTAAAATCACGATTAGAAGAATGTATGTCCCGGCAACATTAAAATAATCGAATAATATTTGAGCCGTTCCTGCACCGATGAATCCGCCGATTTTTAATTTTTCTCCATAAATAATAACGGTCTCAATAATGGCGGCCATCAGGCCGGCAAAGGAAATAAGAAAAAAGATTGTGCTCAGAAATCTGCTTTTGCTGATATTAAATTCTGTCCTCAAAAAATATAGAAACGAACAGATCAGGAAAATTAGTGGTAAAAAAAATGCACTGATTCCCAATAAGCGGATCAGGGAATCGGCGGTGTAGGAGCCTGCGGGACCAATAAAATTGTGCGCCGCTTTGCCATCGGCGATAAAATGCGTAAAAGAAGGGTCCTGCGGATGATAGGATATAAGACATAAGAGCAGAAAAACAGCCAGAGCTAGACACACAATGCCCTTAATTTCCCGTATCTGTTTGTTATTTGGTTGCTTTTCTTCCATAAAGACGTTAATGAGTGGTGTTCTTTTCCAGATCGTTGATACTCGGGGTGTCTGTTTCCCTCCAGTAGTCATAATTTTTAGTAATGACTTTTCTGACCTGATCGATTAATTCCTGACGATTATCAAGAGAATATTGTTTTACATCAATTGGTTTGTCAATCACCAGTTTCACCCTGCCGGGTGTAACTTTCAGTGATCTCTTGGGCATTATTTCCCTGCTGCCGATAATGGAAAGAGGAACAATGGGAACGCCCGATTTGATGGCGAGATGGAATATGCCGTGTTTAAAAGGCTGGATTCCCCTGTTGCTGCTTCTGGATCCTTCAGGAAAAGACATCACCGACTTGCCTTCCTTTATGCGTTTAGCCGCATTCTCCAGATCCTGCATCGCTTTTTCATGGTTATACCTGTCAATTTCAATATAGCCGGCTGCTCTCATGGCAGTGCCAAAAATGGGAATACGGAAAAGTTCCTTTTTGGCGAGCCAGCGGAACTGGCCCGGTACATGGGCGAGAACAATTAAAATGTCGAAGTCGCTTTGATGATTGGCCATAAATATCTGCGGCTTGCCCAGGGTGATATTTCTTGTGCCGATGACCTCTACTTTTGTATTGGACATTAAAAGCAATATTTTTGCCCAGAGCCGGGCAATTTTATGAATTCTGTTTTCGGAATCGGGGATAAGCGAAAAGATCACACACCAAAAGGACATGAAACCGGTAATGGCGACTCCCAATGTAACAATCAGTACGGAACGGATCATCAAACTTGTCCTTTTATGTAGAATATTTAGGCAAATTTTTTACTTGATAATGCTGATGAAGTCAATAATGAATGTAATGGATATAAAAACTTAGAAAATATTTGACAAATTCCAGCCATAGTAATAACAAGAAGTTACATTTTGTGCAAAATGTAAGCGCTGGCAGCGCTTTTTTATTTTCAGGATCAGTTTATTCGGAGTTTTGTAACGCGTGCAAAAGATACTAACAAAAAAAAGAGCTTTGGAAATCATTAATAATTTCCCGGAGGCAGGTGTTCTTGTCGTCGGCGATATAATGGTCGATCACTTTATCTGGGGGAAGGTATCCCGTATTTCACCGGAAGCGCCTGTGCCGGTAGTTGATGTGCAAAAGGATAGTATTTTACTCGGCGGCTGCGCCAACGTGCTCAATAGTATTTATGCGATGGGCGGCAAAGTTTATGTGGCCGGAGTGGTCGGCGCCGACAATATCGGAAAGCGTCTGCTGGAAGAATTGCGGCAACGGGAAATCGAAACGAGCGGCATCGTCGTGGAAAAAGGGCGGCCGACAACCTTAAAAACAAGAATAGTTGCTCACGGCCAGCAGATGGTGCGTTTCGATAAGGAAAGCAGAAAGCCCATTCCGAGAAACAGCACCAGGAAAATACTCGATTATGTACAATCTCTGCAAAATAAAATTGGCGCCATTGTTATTTCCGATTACAGCAAGGGCGTGATTTCACGGGATCTGATCGAGGGGATAAGAAAAGTCGTTGATGATGCAAGGATTTACATTTGCCTTGATCCGAAACAAAGCGATTTTTCCATTTATGAAGGTGTTTATGTAGTTACTCCCAATCACCATGAGGCCGGGCGCGCTGCAGGAATGGAGATAAACGACGAGAATGACCTCCTGCAAGTGGGTACTGCGCTATTAAATAAATATAACTTTCATGCGCTATTGATTACCCGGGGCGAAGAAGGCATGAGTCTCTTTGAAAGAGGAAGCAAGATAGCCCATACTCATTTTTCGACCCAAGCCAAAGAAATTTACGATGTTACCGGTGCCGGAGACACGGTAATCGGTGTGCTGGCCTTGAGCTTGGCGGCAAAAGCCAATCTGCAGGAAGCAACTTGTCTGGCTAATCAGGCCGCAGGCATTGTGGTTGGTAAGGTAGGAACCGCGACGGTTTCACAGGAAGAATTAATAAGAGTTATATGAGCAAGCCGATTCCCGCTGAGCCGGTAAAATTAATATTCAGTGTTTTTGCCGCATCCATTGAGCAATTGGACGAAGCTATAGCCAGGTTGACTGCATGTTATGGGCCTGCTGATTTTATCAGCGACGTGGTGCTCTTTGATTATACGAATTATTATCACCGGGAAATGGGCGAGAATTTAGTGCGTCGTTTTTTATCGATGGAAAAACTGATCAGACCGGAGTCATTGCCCGATATCAAACTTGCCACTAATAATATAGAAAACGAATTTACGCAGGAAGGCAAACGCCGTGTTAATATTGATCCCGGTTATATATCCAAGGGGCATTTGATTCTCGCTACGGGTAAAAGTTATGCGCACCGGCCTTATCTCCGCGACGGTATTTACGCAGATTTAACATTGTACTATCAGAACAAGAAGTTTTGTCCTTTGCCGTGGACGTATCCCGATTATGCGGATGAAAAGCAGCTTTTAATGCTGGCTGGAATAAGAGCAACGTATCTGTTGCAGTTAAAAGCAGGAGTTTCTTAATAAAAGGACAGGTATAAAAATGATCAAAAGCATGACGGGTTATGGACGGGTGGAAGCCCCGGTGCAGGACAGAAATATTGTTGTGGAAGTTAAGTCCGTCAATCACCGCTTTCTGGAAATATCCTTAAAAATGCCGCAGGCTCTTTTCCCTTTGGAACTGCAATTGAAAAAGAAAATCAGCGAGAAAATAAAGAGGGGGAGGCTAGAAGTATTTATCCGTCTGGAAGCCCAGGGCACCAATGCTGCATTGACAATGATCAACTTGGAAGTTGCCAGAAACTATTTTGCGGCTTTGCAGCGCTTAAAAGATGAGTTTGGACTGACAGAAGAGATAAGCCTTAAAACCTTGGCCGGTTTTCGCGATATTTTTTCGCAACCTGCCGAAACCGAGATTAGTGCTGAAATTTTAAAACAGATTACAGATGCTTTGGATGAAGCTCTGAATATGCTGATCCGGATGAGGAAGGAGGAAGGCGCCGCTATTTATCGGGATATGGAACAGCGGCTGGATTTCATCAAGAGTATCCTCGATATGATCAAAGCCCGCTCGCCGCAGGTTGTTATTGAATATCAAAGGCGTTTGACCGAAAGAATAAAAGAGCTTACGACCGGATGTGCCATAGATGATTCGCGGCTGGCTCAGGAGGCAGCAATATTTGCGGAAAAAAGCGATATTACCGAAGAAATAGTACGAATGTACAGTCATATTGACCAGTTTGTTACGCTTTTGCAGAGCGTAGAGGCCGAAGGCAAAAAAATTGATTTTCTTTTGCAGGAAATGAACCGCGAAATCAATACAATAGGATCGAAAAGCAACGACGCGGAAATCACCCGGCAGGTGATTGAAGTCAAGAGCGAACTGAGTAAGTTGCGCGAGCAGGCGCAAAACATCGAGTAGTTATGGACAAAGGAACATTTATAGTTGTTTCGGCGCCGTCCGGTGCCGGTAAGAGCAGCATTTGCCGGCGTCTTTTACAGGCGCATCCGGAAATCAGGTTCTCGGTGTCTTGCACGACCCGGCCGCCGCGGCCCGGCGAAATAGACGGTCAGGATTATTTTTTTCTTTCACCGGAAGAATTCCAAAAAAGGATTGAACAGGGTGATTTTGCCGAATGGGAAGAGAATTTCGGCAATCTATATGGTACATCCATTAAGACGATGAGGGATTCTTTGGCGAACGGATTCACGGTCTTACTGGATATCGAACCGCGCGGCGCCAAAGTAATAAAGCAAAAATTCCGCGGGGGTACATTTGTTTTTGTTTTACCTCCGTCGCGTCAGGAATTAGTCAAACGCTTGGAAGATCGCGGTCATGAAACCGCTGATGTCATTCAAGCCAGATTTGCCGAGGCGGAAAGAGAGTTGAAAGAAATTTCGTGGTATGATTATGTGATTTTCAACGATGATCTGGAAACGGCAGTTAATCAATTGATCTCGATTTATATTGCTCAAAAGTGTAAAAAAAGTAATTTAAAGACTAAGATTAAACAATTTATGAAAAAAATATAGAAAAGCAGTTGCAGGGAGGTTGTTAAAAAATATGGCCAGAATTACTGTGGAAGATTCTTTAATGGTTGCCGGGACGAGGTTTGGTCTGGTATCGCTGGCATCGCAACGGGCGCGTCTTTTATTAAAGGGCGCAAGACCTTTAATCGGCAGCAAAAACAGAGAGGTCGTCGTGGCGTTGCGCGAAATTGCTGCGGGCAAGGTCACCTATGCTCATCCGGAATATCTGGAGGGAGCAAAAGAAGATTTTAAACCAATACTTGACAATACAGAGTTCATTGGCGATGAAGAATATCTTGAATAATCAAGCTGTTGATAAATTAATCTTCGCTCTTGACGCCGCAAGTCTGGAAGAAGCAAAGTCTTGGATCAATCTTCTTTCCGGCCACGTGGGGATGTTTAAAGTCGGCAAGGAATTGTTTACATCCGTTGGCCCGGCGATAGTGGATTGCATCAAGCAAAGAAACCAACGTGTTTTTTTGGACCTTAAATTCCACGATATTCCTAATACTGTTGCCCGTGCAGCCGAAGCCGCAGTGCGATTGGGCGTTGACATGTTTAATGTGCATGCTTCCGGCGGCAGTAAAATGATTCAGGAAACAGTTAAGGCTGTCCAGGCTGTCGCCGCGAAAAACGGTCAGGTAAAACCGATAATCCTGGCAGTTACTGTGTTAACCAGCCTGAATGACAACGATCTTCAAGAAATAGGGTTCGAAAAAAGCACGAATGATTTGGTTCTTCGTCTGGCGACAATGGCGCAAAAGGCGGGAGCCGATGGTGTTGTGGCTTCGCCGCAGGATATTGCCACATTACGTGCCCATTTGGGTAATGATTTTATTCTTGTCACACCGGGTATTCGCAGCTCTCAGGAACCGGCCAAAGACGATCAGAAAAGAACTCTGAGTGCATTTGATGCTGTTAAACTGGGTGTCGATTACATTGTTGTCGGCAGGCCAATTCGGCAGGCTTCCGACCCCCTGGCGGCCTGCAGGAATATTGTTCAGGAGATTGCCTCTGGTATGGATGCCGGATAATTCCCATTCCAAATCAAAGCGCTATCTTTGTTGGCGTCGTCGTCGGCATCCTCAGCGTATATATATACGCCTCGTCGCCTCCTCCTTGCCGCCACGATATCATCTTTGATTTGAAGTTGGAATATCAAGTGTGGAGATCAAGAGCAGGACATGGAAGTCATTTACGGTATTAATCCGATCAGGATTCTGCTCCGGCAGCAACAAACAGGATTGGAAAAAGTAATTATTGCTTCGGGTAGAGGCGGGGCCGCCCTTACGGAAATAATCGAAGCTGTCCGGCAAAAAAAAATCCCCATAGAATATCAAAACAGACAATACCTCGACGGTTTGGCTGGCAATGCCGATCATCAGGGAATTATTGGGTTTTGTAAATCTTTTGTTTATTCTGATCTGGATGATTTACTGGCCAATCGCATTGAACCCGTTATCTATGATTTAATCCTGATTCTTGACGGCATTATGGATCCCCAGAATCTGGGCGCGATTATTAGAACATCTTATTGCCTGGGAGCAAACGGAGTAATCATTCCGGCTGACAGGGCGGCATCCGTCACTGCGGCAGTCGTCAAGGCTTCTGCCGGCAGTACGGGGCGGTTGCCTGTCGCTCGAGTCATCAATTTATCGCAAACCATTGATTTCTTAAAAACTAGAGGTTTTTGGGTTTTTGGGGCGGATGCCCATGAAGGCGGTAATTTAACAGAAATGGATTTCAATTGTAATGTAGCCCTGGTGTTAGGCAGCGAAGCAAAAGGAATCCGCCCCCTCGTGAAGAAAAAATGTGACCTTTTGTTGTCGATACCTCTGATGCGAAGTTTTGATTCCCTGAACGTCTCAGTTGCTGCCGGGATTATCCAGTACGAAATATTCAATCAGCGTCATAAAAGTTAAGAATAATAAAATAAAGCCGATATATTAGTTATGAAGACAACAGTAGTCAGCTTAACTGATTGAATTAACATGGAATATGATATATAAAAAATATAACTTATGTTTTCCGGATTAAGAAAGGATTTATAATTTAATTATGCCAGTTTTTATTTGGGAAGGGACGACCAGAAAAAACGAAGTTAAAAAAGGTGAGATGGAAGCGGTTGATGAACTGGCAGTTCGCGGCCTGCTGCGCCGACAGGGTTTTAAATCAATTGCCGTTAAAACTAAGCCCAAGGATCTTTCAGAATATTTGACCTTTCTCAAGGGGAAAGTTCAAGAGAAAGATGTTGTTGTCTTTTGCCGTATTTTTTCGACGATGATTAATGCCGGTTTGCCGCTTATTCAATGTCTGGATCTGTTAGCTCAACAGGAACAAAACAAGACCTTCAAAGATATTATTAAAAAGGTAAAAGAGGATGTCGAAAGCGGCGCCAGTTTAACCGACGCATTAAAAAAACATCCTACTGTTTTTGACGATCTTTTCGTCAATTTGATTGCCGCCGGTGAAGCGGGAGGTATTCTGGATATTATTTTGGGGCGGCTTTCCACTTATATGGAAAAGGCTATGAAATTAAAGAGCCAGGTCAAGGGAGCCATGACTTATCCGGCTGCCGTTTTGGTTATTTCCATTGGTGTTGTTGCTTTATTGCTTATAAAAGTAATACCTGTTTTTAAGAAGATGTTCGAGGGTATGGGAGGTGAACTTCCCGGACCGACACAGTTTTTGGTAAATGCGAGTGAGTTTGCCCAGAGTTATTGGTGGGTTATTGCTGGTATTATAGTTGCTATCATAGTTGCTTTCGGCCGGTTTTATAAAACGGAAAAAGGACGCTGGTCCATTGATTCTTTGCTGCTCAAGGCACCCATATTTGGCCCTCTTTTGAAAAAAGTTGCCGTTGCAAAATTTTCACGGACGCTTTCCACCATGATGAATTCAGGTGTCCCCATTTTGGAAGGGTTAAATATCGTCAGTAAGACTGCCGGTAATGTCGTGGTTGAGGCTGCCTTGATGAAAACGCGCCAGAATATCAGCGAAGGACGAACAATTGCCGAACCTTTATCGGAAACCGGTATATTCCCGCCGATGGTTGTGCAGATGATCGCCGTTGGTGAAGCGACGGGAGCTTTGGATACAATGCTCGGCAAAATCGCTGATTTCTACGATGATGAAGTTGATGCGGCGGTTTCAGCCCTGACTGCTCTTCTGGAGCCGATTATGATGGTTTTTCTCGGTGGAGTTGTCGGTGGTATGATTATCGCAATGTATCTGCCGATATTCAAGATGGCTTCCGTTGTTGGCTAGTTTTAATAAGAATTGTCCAAAATTAAATCCGGCAAATTAGAGCGATAAAACAAAAATGGTCGGGATGGCGCGATTTGAACGCGCGACTCCTGCGTCCCGAACGCAGTGCCCTACCAAGCTGGGCCACATCCCGACGTGGCACGGACGATATAAAATTTATTTCTAAATGTCCACTTTT
>JBDKUX010000120.1:0-74413 GCA_039679455.1 Smithella sp.
AAGAGAGGATATTACGCAAACTCTTTGTTCAGGTACAGGATTTACTATATGCGCCTGTAGCTCAGCTGGATAGAGCAACGGACTTCTAATCCGTAGGTCCCGGGTTCGAATCCCTGCAGGCGTACCATAAAAAAAATCGTGGTGGGTGTAGCTCAACTGGTCAGAGTGTCGGGTTGTGGCCCCGAAGGTTGAGGGTTCGAGTCCCTTCACTCACCCCGGATAAAGTGGGCTGACATGCCCTGAACGATATAAGCGCCCGTAGCTCAGCTGGATAGAGTCGCAGACTTCGAATCTGTTGGTCGCAGGTTCAAATCCTGCCGGGCGTACCAGAAAAAAAGATGTTTTAGATTAATGTTTAAAATCAATTTTCGAGGGCCCTTAGCTCAGCTGGTAGAGCAACTGACTCTTAATCAGTAGGTTGTCGGTTCGATCCCGACAGGGCTCACCAAATATCAAGCACTTACGAAATTCGTAAGTGCTTTTTTTGTGGCAAAAGTGACCACCAGTGACCACATTATTTAAATGCTTTGTTGATTGCATTCGATAGATGGTTAAAAGTGACTTTGGTGTAAATCTGAGTAGTGGCAATGTCCTCATGCCCCAGGGCTTCTTGAATTGCTCTGAGATCAGAACCGGCTTCTAATAAATGGGTTGCAAATGAGTGCCGGAACATATGGGGCGTGATTCTTTTTTCTATTCCGGCCTTTTTCATGGCTAATTGCAGCGGTTTTCGTATATCTGTTAAAACTCCATCGGTTTCCTTCCCGTTTCTTTGTGAGACACGAGACGGGAAACAGTGACCACCCATGTGGTCATTGCATTTTAATTCCAGCATTACGTTTGATAGTTCCCTCGCCATCGGCACTATCCGGGGCTTATCTCCCTTGCCATTCATTATTTTAATGAAATCAGGCCTAAAGTGAACGTCTTTCCATTGCAAGTTTCTGGCTTCGGAACTTCTCAATCCGGCATGATAGAGACACATGAATAACGCCCGGTGTTTCAGTCCCAAGTTGTTGATGATCGCCATCAATTCCTCTCTGTTAAGATATTCAGGGTGAGGGCGTTTATAGGGTAGCGGCTTTGATCTTGGCAGTGGATTATTGCACATACCTTGACCGACCGCCCATTTAATCATGGATTGCAGACAGAGCTTTTCGAGGTTAATTTCTCGTTTTTTCAATCCGATTTGCTGGATGCGCTTTTTTTCGAAATCGGATAACAGGGTAGGGGTCACATAATCCGGCATTATCCCGCCGAAAAAGGGCAGGATTGCCACGTTTAGCATTCTGAACTTGTCTTTATACGTGTGGGGTGATTGATGGTTCTGGACGTATTCTAAATATTTTTCCGCTATGGCATTGATTGAATAAGCGTCGCCGATTTGCCGACCGAGTTGCTTCCGGTATTCCTGCTCAACCAGGACAGCATCAAGTTTTGATTTGGCACGAATATTTTTATGGAATCGGGCTTTTCGCCCCATGCGAATGTCGATTTGCCAAATATCATCTTTAAGGTTTCTCACGCTCATACTTCCTGATACGCTTTTTCTCGCGCCATTTCAAGATGTCTTTTTCTGCCTTGTCCCGAAGATGATTAAGCGATATAGGCCGTTCACCATCCAAGCCTAGATGATGATATATCTCTTTAACCATTGTAAATAGTTGCTGTTCTTCTGCGGCGTTCATCTTACCTGCAAATCCCTATCGAACCAAAACCATCTCCGCTTTCGTGGCGCAAATAATCATGCTTGTCACAATAAATACGTGGCATTATAAACGGTTTTGCGGTCATCTTAACTTTATGCAACACGCCCACACTGAGCATTTACAAATCACGTCAATTCCTGTTTTGCGCGGGGCTGCGTGGATATTTTCTTTTCGCTGTTTCTGGCCTTTTCGAGCTGACATTATTTTCCTTTGTGTTGCAAAAAACTTAAATTATAAAACGCAAACTGGTTTGTGAATATTTAGTGCAGCTATTTTCCCTCCACGAATTGCCGGATGGCTTGCTGCCTAATAGCTTCTATTGCCACCCTGTAATCACAAAAATGTCCCTTATTAAAAGGTTTATCTGCGGTATGTTTTATGCGTTCCACCCTCTCTTTCAGGGCGGCGAGATCGGCTTCGGCTTTTTCAGCACGTTCAAGTAAATCATGTGCTATTATTTGCCATCCATTATCTTGTCTACGTGATTGCTCACGCAATTCTTTCGCTACGGCATACGACCTTACCTCTAATTCTTGATATGCCTTATCCTTCTCGACAAGCTCGTCTTTGAGTGTGGCGATCTGCTTTTGAGAAGCAGTTTCACTAAATATTATTGCGGTACAGGCATACACACACTCATTGCAAATATACACCCCTTCGTTAGCTATTACAAAGTCAACAGCATCACTGGTTTTATGACAAAAGCTACACGTTTTTTTATTTTCACTCATCCCTACCTCCCTATTTTCCATACATGAAAGGGGTCGAGTACAAAGCAGCAAGTAGTTCTCCAGTCCCAACCTGACTCAAACCCTCTCCCCTGAGCATACAGATCGTGCACTACTTCTGCATCATGTTCGTATATCCACCCAAAAGGAACCTTGCTTCTTCTTCTATAGTCATCAATCTGTTCCCATTTCATGACATTATCACCCACCCTTCTTTTAGTCCGTAGGCGGGGCCGTGGAGAATATAGCGAATAAAAAAACAATCCTCTCGACCTGTATAGACCAAAGGTTTCCCATGCTTCATTTCTTCACCTTCTGATATCCGACTAAGCCGACGCTGATAAACGGGGAATTAGCCCTTTTTCTCCTTGCACCTTTCATTTACTTGGTTGTGTCCTATGTGCTTCCATGATCGGAATATTCGCCTCAGTCGGGACGTATATTATCTGGTTAATTTTCCCACCATGCAGAGCTTCGGCAAATGCACCGATAAATTCCTGTTGCCGATATTCAGGGAACTCTTTTGCCGCCTTTCCTACTATCGCTATTGCTTCAGCCCGTAATGATGCCGCTTCCTTTTCTCCCTTAGCCTGTTGAATTTGAATCATTCTGGTCTGTTCTGCCCGTTTCAAATCAGCCTCACCAGATAACCCAGACCGCCAAACATTCCACATGGGAAATAAAAACATGCTCGCTATAAACCCGACTATTAATAATAATAGGCATGTAGCTGCTACTATTTCTACTCCGCCTTTGTTGCTATACAGATTTCTCATTTTCATATCTCCTTCAAATTCTTTTGGTTTGCATTTCGCGTGTTTCTTCTCAAACTCCTTAATCTTCTTCTCCCGGTATACTTCGTCGTCCGTTTCCATCGTCAACACAGCCCCGCATTTGTCGCATTTTGTTGATGTGATTTTCATTTACAATCCCCATGCGTCACAATTACTTTTGCTCTCGCATGTGTTGCAATCAGATTTCGGCCTTAACTTATTGTTTGCCGGACATTTAATAGCCATGCCCTTATCGTATTCTTTGCGGATGGCAAGCACGTCGCCATTTCCTTGTGGATTTTGCTTTATTTCCTCTGCCTGGTTTGCGACGTTTGCCTGTGCGGGGACTTCTGGTTTCAGCGGGGTAGTTGGCTTGACAATTCCTTTTGACCACTCAGCAAGTTTTTGCCCTGTCTGAAGCGTAATCATCTTGCCTTCGACAAAAATACTTTTCAGGTCATCCTTTGTGTATTTCGTCGGGTGCAAGATATGATTTTTGTCAATCCAGGCATGTACCATCATTTCAAAAAGTATATCTTCTGACTGTTTCGGGTCAAGTTCGGTTGAACGTGTCCATTCTTTTTTCCCGTTGGTAACAACTTCTTTCATTGGATATTTTGCTCTCATGCAGACTATTACTAGGGGAATAGGTGTCTGCATAAGTCGGAGCATAAATTCTCTTTGATGATCCATTTTTGGCTGTTGCCATACCAACGGGCCTTTCTTACCCGATGCCTGATTTGCGGCGGCCATTCCCAAAACTCCCCCCGCACCTTCCCACTCGTGGCTTGCTGAATCAATAATAAGAGCACCTAAACCGGAATGATTCGCCAAGTCGATAGCCTGCCCGTAGTTCTTTGGTGAAAAATCATCACGCATTGAAATTACCTGATAGCCGCCGATAATAGGGTCATCTGCAAACACTTCGCCGCGCCCTGATTCTGTTTCGATCATGCCTACTTTTGACGTGTCACCCGTAAAACCCGCAGCGAGCAATAAAGCGCCGTATGTTTTGCCGCAACCGGACTCTGAATACAATCCGATTAATGGTTTTGCCTCTGACCGTCTTGCTTGTCTAATTGTGTATGCCACTTTCGCCTCCTACTAAAATATTGCTTTTTTTCATTTCCCAACTTGCTAGACTCCACGGTTTCGGCTCGACCGTGCATAATTGAGTCGGATATGCTGGCCATATGCCGGTTTTAAGGCACTTTCGCCATACCCTGATGCCCATATTCACCTTTTGCTCTCCCATGTCTTTAAATTGCATATCAAGGTTGATAAACGAGCAAAGATAAGGGGCTTCTGTTTCCTGCACCATCAGCCAGAAATCTGGGTCAGTGTCATCAATTGCATGAACACCACGGCGATATAGTGCATCTTGAATATCAAGCCCGGTATGGTCAATGATGCTGATATAATTTTCAGGGTCGGCTGATTGACCTGTAGTTTTGTAATCCAAGATTATTTTCTTATCCTTGCTTATCCAGTCGGGTCGGATTCTGAACCACGTTTCTTTTTCTTCCCAAATATACGTTAATTCCGATTCCCCATCGGCAATATGCAGGTTCAGCGGTTCACCGTATGCTTCAAATGTTGCAAGACTTTCGTGAGCAACGGCAACCATTGCCTGAACCGCGTCAAACTGTTCCCGAAGTAATGGTGTTTTGTTAAATGATCGTGCCGCTGCCTTTGCCTCTTGTGCTTTCTTTTTCTTCCAGTCTTTATAATCAAACACCATGACAGCATTTTCGCCGCCTAAAAAGCAATCGTGTGCCGCCGTACCAATATCAAATTGAGTTTTCTCATCTTTTTCGTGATCGGGATTTAACCGTGGGTGTCCGTGGTACGCTTTCCGAGGGCATTCATTGACAAGCGACTTAATTGTTGACCGGCTCAATGACGGAACGATACAAGGGTCTGCAAGGTAGTCGCTGAACGGTATTTTATAGATTCCTGACCGCATGTTTACCCTCTTTTCCTTTCCCATCCTGCACACCACCCATCATCCGGTGGCCGTCTATTAAACTGTTTAAATTCGTCACACCTGGTCGTCATGCGCTTCCCGCAGTTGTCACAACTTTTATATTCTTTCGCTCGGCTCTCGGCACTGGCAATTACTGCCTGATTATGGACGTGCAACTTAATTCGTCCTATCATCTGCTCAGCCTCAATAACTCCCGCGTCAAGCTCGGCAACGATGGTTGTCACTTCTTCGGTTAAGGGTGCGTTACGCTGCAAATATTCTCTGGCTTTAGTGGCTGCCAAAATTAAGTTCATATTTTCCTCGCTATTTTAAAAACTTTACCTGTCTTAATTTCTTTGCATTTCCAGCCGCTTTTTGTTTGTTCCAATACGCAGTCATCCGCGCACTTCTTTAGTAATTGCCTCTCAATATGGTTTACATCTGCTTGTGATAGCTGCTGTCTTTCCGGCGTTGGAACTACGCTGATTGCTGTTAAGCCGATCAGGCATGTTGTGACTCCGGCAATCATAATTGCGTGGCTAAAGTGTTTAATCATGGGCGGCCTCCAAAAAGGAACTTTGCTAATTGGTCAATTTCTCTCTGCGTAGGCTTTAAATCCGTTTTAGTTGATACTTCTAAAAAAACGCCGACGTCTTCAGCATCAATTAGCCTCTGTTTGTTTTCCAAAATATAGCACCGCAAGGTAATCCCATAAATTCCGATAGTCCCGTCCCATATTACTTTTGGTAAATCCCTCATCCGGTTGCCTCCAAAAGTTCGGGGTTCTCGTAAATGTTGCCGATGACTTCTATGTCCATAGCAATCCACAATCTGACATATGGGTGATGTCCATTATTAGACAAGAGATAATATCCTAACTCACTGTCATCCCATTTTATTTCACCAATAAATCTATTATTTTCTGATTTGCCGATATAAAGGGACATGGGAACACTGAACCGGCAAACGTCGCCCTCATATATCTCTTTTCCGTTCTTGTCGCGGCGTCCGATGAACTGTCCGATTGTCTCCGGCCTAACAGCGTAGGCCCACGGTTGACCGGCAGAATTTGAAATATAATAACCTGTTACCGGCTGCATCATGTTCCGACCGTTTGAATGACTAAGCAATCCACAAAACCATTCACCAGATAAAGACATCCCCCTGAACTTAATTTCTTTCATCCGTTTTCCTCCTGCCAGTCCAATTCTGTCAAAATCTCTTGAACCGCTTCCTTGATTAGCGCTCTGCGAGTCTCATCTCTAAACGGGATAAACTGATTTAGTGCCTTGTTTATGAGTTCAACTTGCATTTTGATATAGCCCCATTTGTCCGTCCATGCGTCCTGTCTAGCAAGCTCGCGGTCATGTAGGATTAGGGCTGCGTTTTCGGGTGGCATTATTCACCTACTTTTGCTAAAGCTGCCTTTGCCTGTTCATAGGGGTTGACCGTTCCTGTTGTGTATGCGAATACGTCCCCGTATTCCATGAACCGTTTTAATGCCGCCACAAACTCATCATGGCAATTGCAGGCCTTGACGATAAAAGCGGCGTTGGCATCTCTTGTGCCTGACTCCGGCCAGAGCCAGATTGTAGCAATAACCTCACCGGACGCATTTCTAATTTTCCCATCTGGGTCATTATAATTCCACGGTGTTTTCGTGTGTTCCATTCCCCTCTCCTTCGGCAAAGGCGGGATTGCTCCCGCCCTCTACTAATATTAATTCTTCGCCGCGCTTGATTTCGGCTCAAGTTTAGGCCGTTGGTGCAGTGCAGTCAGATTTTTTCAGTTGATGAAAGCATTACCCCCTTTCTATTTTTATTTTATAACCGTGGTTTGGGTGGCCGTGGCTTGACTTGGCAAGCGAGATACCGTTTAACGGCATCCACTCTGCACGGCCATATCTGGTGATGGCCGTGTACAGACAGTTGAGGTGACATCATTTCCTCATAATTTGTGGTCTGCTTCACCACACGGCCATATTCGGGTGGGAGTGGCCGGATTGGATTAGGCATTTCTGGAAGATTAGTAATTCACAACTTTGCCATTCCTTAGTCCGCTTTCCCGTCCTCACGCTTTCGCGCACTCCCATGTTTCAAAGATCAGTTATTATTAACCGGAACCGGAACCGTCACCGTAACCGTAACCGGAACCGGAACCGGAACCGTTTATTGTTTCCATACCTTTACCTCTGATATTGATTTTCTAGCATTTTCAGTACATGAAAGAATTTCTATTGCCTCTAATAATTCAACCCGATCAACAGGGCATGGGAATTTGCAGTTCTGAGGCTTTGACGTTCCATCTGTAGCAAGCTGAGACAATGATGCGGCACCATCCCAATACCATATGCGTCGCGCCTGTCTTAAAACCACTTCTCGATCTTTTCTTGATTCTAAAAAGCCAGCAAAAACACCGGCTGAATATGTGCGAACAATAACGTATGGCATCCCGTTTAATGTTTCCGCTGGTTTGTTAATCGAGTCTTTTTGCACATATTCAACGTCATCAATTTTTAAGCTATTCGGTTGATCCATTTATTCCTCCTGTTTTTTAAACCCCGTCCAGTGCCGGGGCTACTTAATCGGCGAAAGGAGATTCTCCTTTCTTTCGTATCTAAGGGTTAATCTACTTACACGCACTGGCGCACTGCGGACGCACTTTGAGGAGGTGCAGGCCTTTCCCTGCGGTCAGTGGTTCTGGTAACGGGGCCGGGAGTCGAACCCGGTGAGGCTGGCTTATGAGACCTGCTGGAATACCGATTCTCCCCGCAATATCTTTTCGTTTTTTGCCTCTTCCATCCTTATGTTTCGATGATTTAGTTCCTAAGAGGGCTTGCACTTCCATCCGCTTTCCGGTTTAACCCAGGGGTGGGAAGTTTGTTATATCACTACGGATTTCTCCGATAACAACCTGTTAAATATTACTTCGTTTTCTGCTGGTGTTTTTAATAAGTGCCAAGCTTCAAGGTAGTCATACCATTTGCTTTTTCTATGTTTATTCATTCCATTACATATCCATGAGCTTTGGGGCTTTTCTGGAATATATAGAGAATCTGCATTGGGATATTCGTTAATTGGAATGATAAAAAATGAGTTTATTAAGACGGCATAACAAATTATAAAGTCGCAATTAGTCCTTTGATATTCGCTGATTGAAAAATGAAATTGCTTGGATGTTCTACGAGGACTCGTTATCGTAGGCGTATATGATGATTTAATATCCACATGATAACCGTTAATAATTAGATCAATCTGTTGCCCTTTGGTAAATGGACGAATGTCATAACTAAGGGCAGCGCATATATCGAAAACCCTTTTCTCTGCTAATGCCCCTTTAAATTGATTATTATCACCTTCTTTAAAGCGCAATATTTTATCACAAGGATTTTTCCTTAATTGTTGGTCTTTTTGTCTTTTTTCTAATCTATTTGCGCTCCTCTGTTTTTTGATTACGGTATAATGAAATTTATGTATTTTCTCAAAAAGTTGCCGCGCTCTCTCACGTGTAAATCCATACTTATCAGCAATATCCGCCAATGATTTGTTGTCTTGATTTAATAGGTTATTGAAATCGACCAATATTTCATTGCCATATTTTTCAGTAAGGGTAGTTTTAAATGTTTTGTCTGCTGGGATTAAAGGAAATTCATTAAGAAGCCCTGCTTTATGCAACTCATAATAGCAAGCCTTGCATAGGGGTCGTCTTCTCATTTGAACTGGGTTAGATTCGCAATATGAACAAACCATTTTGATATAACCTCCGTAACTTTCGGCAATACTTATTTCACAAGTGGAGAATTGTGTCAAGGGATAATTTCATTTGTGGAGAAAAATATTTGCTGTAACCCTGGAATGTATGTTTTTTAGACAATAAAAAAGCCCGCCGAAGCGGGCTTTAAAGAGGCGTGATTTTAAGATAACTTTTATTATTTCATTGGCATTTATAAATAACTCCATAAGTATTTTTATATATTCGTATTAATCGGAAAAATTCTTTTTGACATTCGTCTTCTTTAATATGCTCTTTTGGCCAGCGTCCTATTTTTAACCCTTCATTTATAGATTTTTGTTCTACTTGCCATTCTCTATTTACTTTACATATTTGCTCTTGGAGACCCTCTTTACTCATGTCTTTAATTTCTGCATATTCGATGTGTTCACAGGAAAAGCCATTCGGGGGCATTATATTCACGGATGTAATTAATAGGGCCAAATATATAAAAAGTTTTTTCATGTCACTCCTCTTTTACGGTTTGCTTCTTGCTGTGTGTGTGTGTGTGTGTGTGTATGTGTGTGTGTGTCTTTCTTTTCCGAAACAGGAAACGGTATTATTTTACATGGCGCGTCTTTTCGCTCCCGGAAATAATCGCGCCTATTACTTCCTTTTTCAATTTTGGTGTTTTCCCTTTTTTCCCCATTTCTTCCCTAATGTCACGTAATAATTCGACGATTTCATTGTGTTCCACGGCTCTTTGTGCTTCTCCTTTCAATATGTTTTCAATCATGTTGATCTGCTCGGCCGAGCCTTGAGAAAGTATAATGGATAAGTGTTTATAATACAATGTATAACAATCTGATGCTGGATAGATAGGGAAATTATCTGTTTCCTCCGAGACCTTCAGCAAATCAAGGGCATTCAATATTTTAAAGGTGTTCTTTGAGTTAATCATCCCATCTTGAAAAAATCTCGTTATAACAGCCGAGCTTACCCCAGACTCTTTTGCTAATTGGTTTTTGCTCCAACCTTTCGAGCGCATGGCCTTTTCGACTATCGCTACATTCTCCATAAGTGCAATTTTATGCTTGACTATATTCTCCACTTGTGAAAGAATCCTTCCCATGAATATAAAAAATTTTCTAATAGAAACTGATCAAACAATAAATTCATTTGCTGAGGATCATAATATTCCAGCAACTACCGTTTGGAGAGCGGTCAAAGGGAAAACGGTTCGTCCGATTAATGCACTTCTTATTTCTAAAGCAACTGACAACCGCGTCACCACTGATGAGCTTTTATATCCTGATGCAACCAGCCAGGGAGCAAATAAATGAGCCTCATAAAGTTTGCAGACAAAATCCTGCTGGAATATTGCTGTTATCGTATTCGAAAACAGCAACGATGTCATTGTAAGCGATCCACCAAACTTGATGGGATCGATGTTTTCCATCTTGATTCTTCTCAGCCGGAATTCGCTTTGCACGAGCAAAATAATTGCCCGTTGTATCGAAGGTTTCACATGTTAGAAAATGATTCCCAGAGGTCATCTTCCCGTCACAATCGTTTAAAAACAATTTTTCAGAAGGTGAGCCTTGACGCAAAATAACAATAAATTTTTTCATGGGATAACCTTTCGAAACACAAATAGCCAAGGCGCAAAAACCCCGTAGTCATCCGTCCTTCTACGGGCCTCCGCCAAGAGTTGCGCCTTGGCTTTTTTAACATTTATCGTTGAGAAATTCATTATGTTTTTATTCTCCCTTAGATTTGACCGCAGAGTAAAGCAGTTTGAAAAGTTTATCAATGATCATTCCCGGGTCTATCCGGTCAGTAAAATTAGTAGTGAGCAAAACCAATGCTCAATGTCGATACTCAATATTGATGCTCAATGAGCACCGAAAGGATATAAACATGTCAAATCGTTACGAAACTTACGGGGAAATGTTTGGCGATTATGCGAAGCGGTTGGCTAAAGCGAAGGATGGCGGAATCGAAAGCATCTGCCGGATACTCGGGATTAAGTATTTTCATTACCGAAAAGTGATCAATCCGAACAACGAAACAAACGAGGGCAGACCATACACATTGCCGGTTGAATGGGTCGTTCAGGCAACGAATTATTCAGCCCGGGATGAGGCCGACGGCGTCCCGGGCGATTACTGCATGATCAAACAAATAGCCCACGATACCCGGGGACGCTATTTGTCTCCGGTAGATTTAAGGGAACTCAAAGCCTCTCTCGCTGGTGCCGCTCCTGATATCCTCGCAATCCTTCAAAAGATTACAGGGGAGGTTAAAGCAGCATGACCGACAATTTAGAAAAACCGGATCACACGCTTTATGTTTCGCAAAATCCGACCAGTAACAGGAAAATTTTACGTTCCGCGAAGTCTAAAGTGAATATAAAGGCCAATAGCATCGGCTTTAAACTGTTCAGTGCAATGTATGTTTCTGGTAGCTCTATACACTGCGTCGTGGCTGAAACCATTGATGATCTTGAAATCATGTGGGATTCGTTAATGCTAGGAACTGAGCTGGATAAATCGAAAGCCCAAAAAGTTATCGTCTTGTCTCAGGAAGCCATTATCAAACCGGCTGAACCGGAACCGGACGAACCGGACATGATGGACGTAGCGGTGCAGATGCAGGAGGGGACGAGGGAATGAGGGTGCTTATAGCCTGCGAATTTTCGGGAATAGTCAGAGAGGCTTTTAAGAAAAGGGGGCATGACGCCTGGAGTTGTGATTTGTTGCCGACCGAAATACCAGGGCAACATATTCAGGGTGATGTCTTGGGAATCCTCAACGACGGTTGGGATTTGATGATTGCACATCCGCCATGCCAACATTTAGCGGCATCCGGCGCAAGGTGGTTCAAGGAAAAACGGGCAGATGGGAGGCAGCAATCAGGTATTGAATTTTTTATGGACATTTCCGCAGCGCCAATTAGCAAAATAGCAATAGAAAATCCTATCGGCATTATGTCGAAACAATACAGAAAACCTGACCAAATTGTTCAACCTTATTTTTTTGGTGATAAATGCCAGAAAGCTACCTGCCTGTGGTTAAAAAACCTCCCATTGCTGAACCCGACAAATATTGTAGATCGGGGGCTTATTTATGTTGACCCTCGCGGGAATAAACATGGAGGGGTTCACACATTAAGAGCAAAACGTGCTTATTCCCCCTTGATGTTATTGGCTAAAAACGAAGATCGGTGGAAAATTAGAAGTAGAACCTTTCAGGGAATAGCCGACGCCATGGCTGAACAGTGGGGGAAAATATGACCGACAAAAAATCATATGAGGTTTCCGGCAAATGCACGGCCTGTTGTCTCGAAGAAGTGAAAAGCTGTTCCGGCTATGATCGGTCGGCCTTCGAGTTTTTAGAAGGCTGTCTGCGCATGAATCGGGCGGGGAAGTGCATGAGGCCGGACAACAGAAAGGAGGCTCAAAATGTTCAACTGGCAAGATAAGTATTCACCGTTGACGCGGGTCGGAATCGCAATAGCGGTATTTGTGGTTGGAGTAATTAATACCGGATTTGCTGTCTACGGGTTTGTTAAGTGGATGGGGTGGATTAGTTGAAAGTATCGGATGCAACCTTACTCAGGATGTGGGGAAAGATCGTAAAATTGAAAGCAGGAAATAAGTGCGAATATCCTGGATGCACGGTAAACGCGACACAACTGCACCCTCATCACTATTACAACAAAAAGAATCAATCAGTCAGATATGATCCCCTCAATGGGATTTGTCTTTGCCATATCCACCACACCAACGGAAACGAAGCAGCACACCTTGACCCAGACTTCAAAGAAAAATGGTTATCATCCGGGAAACGTCCTGAAGGATGGCTACAAAAGCTCACAGATCGTAAAAATCAGATAGTAAAAAACAATCAGTTCTATCGTGAAAATTGGAAAATAAACCTTAAAGTTATACTTGAAATGTTAAATTCAAATAAGCGTATTGATTATAATAATTTACCATTTTAAAAGGCAAGAATGAAATCAAGAGTTGAGTACCTTTCAAAGAAATTTAATACCTGGCTCGAAAGCAGCCGCCACAACAACGACGACCACGCCAGAATTAACGCTGAAACTATTTTCCTAAGGGAAGATGTTATCGCCGTCCGGGTGATAAGGGATGGAGCTGTGACGTATTTGTCAAAAAATAAAAAGATTAAAAGCGGTGAATAGATGACCAGGCCAAAGAAAGAAACGGTTGATTATTTCTCGCATGATTGTGAACACGGGAAAACTCTCTTTGTATTAGAGTCGCAATTTGGAAACGATGGTTATTCTTTTTGGTTTAAATTACTTGAGACTTTGGGAAAAACCGAAGGTCATTCTTATAATTTCAATGATCCTGCAGCAAGAGTGTTTCTGTTAGCAAAAACCCGCGTCAACGAGGAAACTGCACGGAGTATTCTTTCAATGCTATCAGATATGGAAGCAATTGACCGTGAATTATGGTCTACAGGTATCATTTGGTGCCAGAAGTTTGTTGATAGATTATCTGATGTCTATACACGCCGAAAGAAAGAAAAACCATTACGTCCCACATTAACGACAGGTGAGCGGGATAAATGTCAACAGAAACCCAAATCACAAAACGATAACGCTGTCATTAATCCGCAAATTAAAGTAAATGAAAGTATATTAAATAATACTACTACTTTTGTTTTGCCGGATTGGATTCCAGGAGAAACATGGAAATCATATCTTGCCGTGAGAAAAAAGAAAAAAGCAGCTGACACTGTCTACGCATTAAATCTCGTAATTTCCGAATTACAAAGAATCAAGCAAATACATAACCATGACCCTGTTGACGTATTGAATAAATCAATTACAAGTGGATGGGCAGATGTTTACCCGTTGAAAAATGGAAATGGGAATAATTCGCCGCCCATAAAACAATCAGACCCATTCACCAACTGCAATTCCTGCGGGACACGCCATTACAAAAACGACCTGAACGAATTTGGCTTGTGCATTAAATGCGAAAACAAACAAAGCGAGGTAGCTCATGCTTGAGAGAACACCGCCCCACAACATAGACGCGGAAAAAGCCGTTTTAGGCTCAATGATCCTCGATAATTCGACAATAGCCATGATTGACGGAATCATTTCGGCAGAAGATTTTTATCTGGAATCAAGCAAACGGATTTTTAAAGCCATAGAGAAACAGCAAGCGTCGGGAGTCGTAGATATTATCACGGTTTGTGATGTTTTGCGTGATGCCGGCCAATTGGATTCATGCGGCGGAATGTTGGGAATAAGTGACCTGGTTGATAATATTCCTTCGGCGGCAAATATTGTTTATTACGCCAATATCGTTAAAGAAAATTCAGTTCGTCGTAATTTATTGGAAGTTTCCTATGAAATAACAAACCTTGCTTATGCCGCTCAGGAACCAATTGCAGAAATTATTGAAAAATCACAGAAAAACATCATGACAATCAGCTCGTTATCAAAAAACAATTCTATTTTGTCCACTAAAGATATTGCCCAAAAAACATTCAAGGAAATTGAGGCACGGAATAAAAGCGGAAACATTGTTGGTCTATCAACCGGGCTGCGTGACCTTGATGAAGTCACGGGAGGATTACACAAAGGAGAATTAACGATCATTGCCGGACGCCCAGGCATGGGGAAAAGCTGTTTAAGCGTGAATATAGCTCATGCTGCGGGCTTAAGATTAGAACCGTCGCTGATTTGTTCAATTGAAATGCCGAATGAAACGCTGATGATCAGGATGCTCTCGTCAATGTCCAGAGTTGAATCAAGAAATCTGCGGCGTGGTTATGTCCGTGATGCGGAATGGCCAGTTTTGATTGAGTCAGTAACGAATATTGCAAAAGCCCCGATTTATTTTGATGATTCCCCAAATATCACACCAGCGGAATTAAGGCAAAGAGCACGAAAATCTAAAAAAGATTACGACATTCAGCTTCTTGTATTGGATTACATGCAGATTATGCAGACAGGGAGCAGGGAACGGAGAGAGCAAGAAGTATCCGAGATCAGCAGGACTCTTAAAGGCATTGCCAGAGAACTTAATATTCCTGTTATTGGCGTTTCTCAGCTTAACAGGCAGGTTGACCAGCGAACGGATAAGCGGCCTATGATGAGCGATTTACGCGAGTCTGGAGCCATTGAGCAAGATGCAGACCTGATATTATTTATCTACCGGGACGAAGTTTACAACAAAGCGGAAGATAACCCGGAAAAAGGAATTGCAGAAATTATTATCGGGAAAAATCGTCACGGAGATACACCGATTATAAAGACTGTCTTCCTGGCAAAGTATCAGCAATTCAAAGATTTGCAAAAAGAGGCACCATGGAGCAAGGAATAATGAACAGATACCGATGTACGTTCAATCGAAGTGGCGAGGTTGTTGTGATGGAAACTGAAGCAATGACGCATTATCAAGCGATATTGAATTGCATTGGCGTAATGGCAAAGAAATATGGAGTTCGCAAAGATTCGTTGATTCGTTATTTTTCAGCCGATAAGCTCAATAATTCAGTTGAGTTGATTAAAGAAGAGGCAGCATGACCGATCCCAAACCATTCCCCCGCGCCTGGCTAGAACGCTATGACTACGAAATATTGGAACGCTTGGCTATCATGACGGTGGACGGTGAAATGACGGATGAAGAAGCGGTGATTGAAGTGGAGAGATTACGCAATGAAAATGCTTAAGCAGAGCATTGCTACCCTGGACACGCGAATAGGTGAAAGGGCGGCAACGAAACGCATTGTTGGGCGCGATCATGGGAAGATAAGAAAGCGGATTATGTTGCGTGATAATTATACCTGCCAGAAATGCGGGCAGGTTACAGCACATGGGGAAGTTGATCACATTACGCCTTTGTTTATGGGCGGAGCTGAGTGTGATGATAATAGGGAGTATCTTTGTGTTGAATGCCATCAAATAAAATCAGATGAGGAAGAAAAGGGGAGGAATGAAAATGGGTAAGTATTTATATGTGTTGATGATTGATTCATCTGGTACTACGCATTCACTATGCAATGAGCCAGTTGGTATTGTTGCGGATGAAAAAGAAGCTATCCGTTTTGTTAAAGAAAGTAACATAGGATATGAACGAGGATTCAAGAGAGTTAAAGTAGCGGAGAAGTGGGAGGAATGTATCAGCACCGGGGGCGGGTGAAATCTCTTGCGATCTGCAGAACGGGAAACCGCATGTTCCCCCATTTGCAGAATTAATTTTGGTGTTTGATTATCATATTTCCACAAAATCAAAATAGGAAGATTTAGAAATGGCCGAAGTAATTGTTAAAAAAGTAAAATTATCAGAAATAAAATTAAATCCGGACAATCCCCGGCGCATCTCTGATGCCGACATGGAGCGCCTTGTTAAGTCAATCAACGACTTCCCGGAAATGATGAGTTTACGCGAGATTGTGGTCGATGAAACAATGACCGTTCTTGGCGGTAATATGCGGACGCTCGCCCTTCGCAAGACCGGGGCTAAGGAATGTACTGCCAAAATAGTCAAGGGGCTTACAGAGGCACAGAAGCGGGAATTTGTAATAAAAGATAATGGCTCGATGGGTGAATGGGACTTTGACCTATTGGCGAATGGGTGGAGTGACCTGCCGCTTGATGATTGGGGCGTGGATTTGCCAGAGGATTGGCTGAATGGTGACAAGTCTGAAACAACGGAATCCGATGCCGAGCCACAGATTGACCGGGCGGAAGAACTTAACAAGATATGGCAAGTTAAGAGCGGGGATTTGTGGCAGATCGGAGAGCATCGGCTATTGTGTGGGGATAGCACGAAGGCGGAAGATGTGGGAAGGGTGATGGGAGGGGAAAAGGCGGATATGGTATTTACTGACCCGCCTTATGGCGTGTCTTATGCAGAAAAAAATACTTACTTGAATGCGATTTCCCGGGGAAATCGCATTCAAACAGAGATCGTCGGTGATCATAAAACTTATAAGGAATTGGCTGATGAAATTATTTATCCTGCTTTTTGCCAGATTAAAGAAATACTTGCCGATAGATCAAGTTATTATATAACGGCTCCTCAAGGTGGTGATTTACTGATGATGATGATGATGATGATGATGCAAAAAGCTGGCCTTGTTTTGCGCCATATGCTCATTTGGGTAAAAAATAATCATGTTCTTGGACGCACTGATTATAATTATAAACATGAACCTATTTTGTTTGGATGGGTTAATGTCCACGACTTTTATGGTAAAGGCGAACATCATTTTTCAACATGGGAAATCCCAAAGCCTTTAAAATCAGACCTTCACCCAACAATGAAGCCAGTTGAGCTTGTGGTAAACGCACTTTTAAACAGCACTTCGGACAATGGCATAATGGCCGATCTGTTTGGAGGAAGCGGAACATCGATGGTTGCTTGCCAAAATACAAAAAGGAAATGCAGGATGAGCGAAATAACTCCCGATTATTGCGCCGTCATACTTCAACGCATGGCGGATGCTTTTCCGGGAATTGAAATCAGGAGGATTAAATAATGCGAGGCGGTTACAGACCGGGTGCCGGACGTAAAACAGGCTCGAAAGATAAAAAACCGAGGAAAACAAGTACAGAAGCGGACGAAAAGAAGAAACTTCGGGACATGCTGGCTTTTGACAAAAAGGCGAAGGCGCGGTTTTACCAGGAATTTCTTGTCCGGGTAAGCAAGGGAGAAAAGCTGACCCTTGCAGAAAAGCGCATGATGGACAAGATCGGCGCGGAATTGTCGGCTGATCTGGAAGCGGAAAAGAAACCTGATGCCGCACCGGGGGATTTAGAGGCTTGTGATTACCTGCGAACCGTTTGGAACGATCCGCAAGTTGACACGGCGTTGCGGATTAAGGCGGCTGAAATTGTTGTCCGGGGCGATGGCGATAAGAAAAGCAAAAAAGGCGAAGCCGCAGACCGGGCTAAGAATGCAGCGGCTGGTAAGTTTGCACCTTCGAGGCCGCCATTGAGCGTGGTGAAATAAAGGGTGATTAATATAATAAAATTAGTAATATGGGTTGATTTGTATGATTAATTGTGCTACAAATAACGAAACGGATGGAAGCGCTAACTTCGCACCCGTTTCTAATCACAAACACATATTTAGAGGATATGCGTCTATGACTAATTTAAATTTATCACTAAATAATTCAGAAAGTCAAATCACAAAGATATGCACAAAATGCGGAGAAGAGAAACAGGCAACACCTGAATATTTTCATGCTTACAAGCGTTCTTCCGATGGAAGGCGTTCTGTATGCAGGGTATGCCGTAGCGAGCAAAGTCGTATCTACCGCAAAAACAATCTTGAAGTATTACTCGAAAAAGAGCGGGAAAGAAGAGAGGTTAATGCAGAAAAGATTCATGAGAGTAGTTTAAAATGGCGGGCGGCAAATATTGAAAAGGAGCGAGAGAGAGGCCGCAAGCGAAGAGCAGATAACCCACAACAGTTACGAAGAAATCATCAAAAATGGGAAGCGGAGAATATCGAAAAGGAACGAAAGAGAGGACGGTTAAATTCTAAAAGACGTCATAAATCGCTCTATGGCAGGGATTCATTTTTTACAATAAACACAAGGGTTCGCAGTGTATTATGGTATTCTATTCGCAAAATTAAAAAAGATAGGCACGTCTATGATGCGTTAGGATGGTCTGTATCTGATTTGATTCGTCACTTAAGAAAGTTGTTTACTCCAGGTATGACAATGGACGCATTGATGCGCGGAGAAATCCACATTGATCATATTCGCCCCATATGCTCATTCAATTATAATTCAATGGACGATCCAGAATTTAAACAATGTTGGTCATTGTCTAACCTTCAGCCGTTATGGGCGCATGATAACCATAGCAAAGGCGGAAAATGGAATGGGTGATAGCTCTTTAACATGGACGACAAAATGCTTGGATTGGGAAAAGCGGATAATTAGCGGTATTTCGCTCATACCATTTGAACCACTATTCCCAAATGAAGCAAATGAAGCTCTTTCAGTGTTCAAAGAATTACGACTCGTTGATGTTCTGGGCCGTCCGACATTTGGCGAGGCTGGCCGTAAATGGTTATTTGATTTTGTTGCCGCTATATTCGGCGCTTATGATTCTGGATTTGAAAAAAACTCCACAGAAGAAACTAAAGGCCGTAGATTAATATCTGAGTTTTTCTTATTGATTAGCAAGAAAAATAGCAAGTCAACAGGTGCAGCCGGGATAATGATGACTGCTTTAATCCGCAATTGGAGGGAGTCAGCAGAATTTCTTATCTTGGCACCCACAGTAGAAATTGCAAATAATAGCTTTTACCCTGCCCGTGACATGGTGAAGGCCGATGAAGAACTTTCAGACTTGATGCAGATACAGGAGCATTACCGGCAAATCACACACAGGGGAACAGGCGCAACGCTCAAAGTTGTTGCCGCTGATAGTGAAACGGTAGGAGGTAAAAAAGCCACCGGAATACTCATTGATGAGACTTGGCTTTTCGGTAAAAAGGCGAACGCTGAAAACATGCTTCGTGAGGCTTGTGGCGGTCTTGCATCCAGGCCGGAAGGCTTTGTTATTCACCTCACAACTCAATCCGATGAGGCACCCGCTGGAATATTTAAGCAAAAGCTTGATTATGCGCGAGCCGTCAGAGACGGCATCCTTGATAATGAACCTTTTGAAGATAACAGTTTCCTGCCGGTTCTTTATGAGCATCCTAAGTCAATCTTAAAAGAAAAAGAAAAAATCGGGGTAAAACAATTTTTTATCAAATATGCTCCAATGACGAACCCGAATTATGGTGCTTCGGTTGATAATGTATTTTTAGAACGCGAGTTTAAAAAAGCAGAGGCGGCAGGAGACGATTCTGTTCAGGGTTTCCTTGCGAAACATCTCAACGTCGAGCTTGGCCTGGTTCTTAAATCCCGCAGTTGGGCCGGTGCTGAATTTTGGGACGCGGCAAAGTCCGCAGCAGAAGTAAACCTTGATTATCTTTTGGAGCGTTCCGAAGTCCTTGAAATCGGTATAGACGGTGGCGGACTGGATGACCTTTTGGGATTAGGTGTTGTCGGTCGTGAAATAGAAACCGGCAAATGGCTATCCTGGACACATGCTTGGTGCCATTCGATAGCTTTGGAACGGCGCAAATCTGAGGCTCCTAAATATCACGATTTTGAAAAAGACGGCGATTTAACCATCGTTGATGAGATCGGCCAGGATGTTAAGCAGCTTGGCGATATAGTCCGCAAGTGCGACGCTTCGGGACTACTTGACCGAATCGGTGTTGACCCGGCGGGAATAGGCGCGATTGTCGATGAGCTGGAAGGCGGCGACGAAAGCGGCAACGGGAAGATTGACCATGATAGAATTGTCGGCATTCCCCAGGGTTGGCGGATGAACAGTGCCATAAAGACCACAGAGCGCAAAGTGGCGGCAAGGGAAATGGTTCATGACGGATCGGCGATGATGGCCTGGTGTGTGGGTAATGCGCGAGTTGAGCCCAAAGGAAACGCTATTCTGATCACAAAACAGGCCAGCGGAACGGGGAAGATTGACCCGTTAATGGCGGGGTTAAATGCAGTGGCTCTTATGGCGATGAATCCAGAGGCGAAAAGTGGGCGATCGATCTACGAAGGATTAAGCAAGGACGACATGATCAAACGAATGACCGGACAATAGGAGAAAGCATGAAATTTAAAGAAAGAGAACGTGTTAGATTGTCACAAGAGGGTATCGAAAAGCGGATTTGTCAAATAGAAAATTCGTTATATGCGCCTTCTACGACCGGAATAGTAATTTCTTGCAAAGATAAAATAGTTTATGTTTTGCGAGATAGAAGGAAAGTGATTGAAGGTTATTCTATTTATTTTTGGGAATCTAACGAAGAATTATTTTGCAATGGAGAAGGCATATAATGCTGAAACTATTAATTAAAGGAATATTTATAAGCAGTCTTAAATATATAACAGCAATAAAAATTATATATTTGGATTTAAAATGGAAATTGCATGGAAAACAATCCGGAGATAGTTTTCTTCAATATCAATTTCAGGCAAATAAAATATGCGTTGAATGGGAAGAAAAATATAATTCGTTTATATATGAAATTGATAATTTTAAAAAAGTTAAGGAGCTATAATGGACGATATTTTAGAGGGCTGGAAAGAAATATCAAATCATTTAAAAGTTAGTGATAAGACTGCAAAACGTTATTATAAGCAAAAAGGTTTGCCGGTAAAAATCAACAAAGCTGGGCATCCGGTTATAAAAAAATCCGTTGCCGAAGAATGGAAGTTAGGTTAAAAGGTACTGTATAAAATCGTAAAAAAGGGGAGTAGACCGATACATGATAGAAAAAAATATTAATACCACGGTCAGTTTTGATGGGCTGTTACTGTATGATCCTAGAGATAAGAAAATAAAAACATCAAACAATCCGGCCTTAATGCTGCGTGATTTATATTGCCGCAGCCAGAAAAAGCCTCTTAGTACCGAGGAAGAAGAATTTATCTCTGAACTAGCAAATATGGCTGATGAAGATGTTTTTGTCCCTGCCGGAACTATAGTCAATCCAAAAGAAAAGTTGTAATCGCATCTTGCACCCCATTTTGTCCCCATTTTGTCCCCATTTCGTCCCCATTTTGTCCGTATAATTATTCAATAAAACCAATCATAATAAAGCCAACTTAAAGCAACATTTAACCGATTTTTGAGGCTCTATGTGACATTAAATTTCTTTTTAAAGTTTATAAATCTTCTGAAATCCTTCAGCGTCAAGGCTTTTGAGGCCTTTGATGCAAGGGATTTTCTTGTTTTTGGAGGCCTTATTTTGCTTGGATATGGCCTTTATTTACTGCGTCCGTGGTTTGGGCTTGCCGTTACTGGGGCGATTTTAATCTATATGGGCCTTTTCCACGGCTCTGTAATTGGTATTTTATCCAATAAAGGGCGCAAATAATGGGCTTTATCTCTGGCATAGAAAGAAGATCCGCAACCGGCGCATTGGCTGACTCATGGTATTATCCGGGCGGCTTCTTCTATGGTGGCCAAGGAATAAAAACAAAGTCTGGTGCATCTGTATCTGAATTCAATGCCATGCAGCTTTCCGTTGTTTGGGCCTGCATAAAAATACTTTCCGAAGATTCAGCGTCACTTCCGCTTCACTTGTATCGTAGGCGCAAAGGCGGCGGTAAAGACCGGGCATGGGCCGACGATAGATATTTTCTTCTACATGATCAGCCAAACCCGGAAATGACTGCAATGAGTTTCCGCGAAGCTTACGCCGCTCATCTTTTAAGCTGGGGGAACGGGTACGCGGAAATAGAAAGGACCGGCGGGAGAATTAAAAAGCCGGTTGCTCTTTGGCCGATCACTCCAAACCGTGTCACTGTCAAACGCAATGATAAAAGAAAAATTATTTATGACGTTAACATGACTGGCAGCAGCCTTAACAATGTCATTATGCAAAAAGATAACATCCTGCATACTCCCGGCCTCTCCTTCAATGGACTCGTTGGGTATTCACCAATTGCGGCGGCTCGCGAGGCTATTGGCCTGGGGAAGACGTTAGAGGAGTTCGGCAGTACCTATTTTGAAAACGGGATAAGACCATCGTTTGTCGTATCGGTAAAGGGGCAGTTAAAAGACCCAAAGGCTCGCAGAGAGGCAATTGAAGAAGTTTATGGCGGTCTTGGAAATGCTCACCGGGTAATGCTGTTGGAAGAGGCGGAAAAAGTCGAGAAATTGGGTATTCCAAATGATGAAGCGCAATTCCTTGAGACAAGAAAACTGCAAAACATCGATATCGGCACCAGGATTTACCGCTTACCGCCGCAAATGTACGGCGAATTTGATAAGGCATCAACCTATGCCAGTGCAGAACAATTTTCCCTTGATTACGTCACAAAAACATTAAGGCCGTGGCTTGTGCGCCTTGAACAGTCTTATAATATGGCCCTTCTTGACCGTTCGGAATATGGGACTTACTTCTTTGAGCACAACATGGAAGGTTTATTGAGGGGAGATGCTAAATCACGCAATGAAGCTCTCCAGATACAGCGCCGCAACGGAGTTATTAACGCAAATGATTGGTGCGAAATTGAGAATCGGAACCCGCTTGAAGGCGATCAGGGCAAAAAATACATAGTAGAAAAGAACATGATCGATATTAACGACCTCAGCAAGGTTATTGATGTTCCTCATACACCGACACCGGCGGTGAATCAATGAAAAAAGGTTATGTGCGTATAAGTCTACAATTAATAAAAGATGCCCTAAAATTACCTGTTGAGTGGGAAATTTGGGAGATGGAATTTGATTATAGAAATGGAAATATTGTTGCCTTAATTTCTGGCAACGATTTCCCAGAATGCGGAGAAGGGAAGGCAAAGGAATGTACGGTTCTTTGTCACAGGGAAAGCATAAGATTTGAAGTTGAAGAGATTACCGGATGAAACCGCAATACGAAAAAGCAGTAAAACCTAAGTACGAAACGAGGAAAAAAGATGAAAGAAAAACGAAAGGCGGCAGAAACAAGGGCAATAGCGGCAGATGACGGCTCTCCGAAAAAAATAGTCGGTTACGCCGCCGTATTCGATAAACCATCCGAAGATATGGGCTTTGTTGAGTATGTCCGTAAGGGTGCATTTGCAAAGGCAATCTCTAAATCAGATGCGCGGGCTTTATTCAATCACGACACAGATACTTTGCCGCTTGGCAGGCAGAGCGCCGGAACTCTTATTTTGCGTGAAGATGATGCCGGCCTTTATTATGAGATTATTCCGCCGGACACACAGACGGCCCGTGACTTAATGACAAGCATTGACCGTGGGGACGTTAGAGAATCATCTTATGGATTTACAGTTGATATTGATGAATGGGATTTTTCAGATCCGAAGATAGCAAAGCGGACAATTGTTGAAGTTGGGGAAATTTACGATGTATCGCCGGTTGTTTTTGCGGCATTTAACGACACATCCGTGGCCTTGCGGTCGCTTGAAGAGCATAGAAAATCCGCAAATAGCGGAAACGAAGAAGCAGGATACGTTGATTATACCGTACTCCTGGAAGAGGAAGATAATCTTTATCAACAAATAAATAATATTGGAGGTAAGTGATCATGAATCCTTATCAGAAGCGAATGGACGAAGCCTTTCAGAAAATGGCTGAAATCCGCAAAACAGCGGAAAAGGAGAAGCGATCTCTTACCGCTGAAGAAATGGAACAAAGAGCATTATTGAAGGCGGAAATTGAGGCGGCTAAACGTGAATGGGATGATTTCAAGGCCGAAGAAGAGCTTCGCGGCGAACTTTACGGACAGGGCGGCGGCGCAATGACTATTGAGGATAACGCAAAAATCGAAATTCCGGATCAGCCGATTTATCGCGGCTCCCCGGCAACAATGTTGGGTATGCAGTTAATGGACATCCGGTCTATTTATCGTCATAGCCCTGATCCGGCAGAATATCGTGACGCTAAATCTCGCCTGGAAAAAGTTTGCAAGCGATGTGAGGAACTCGCCGAAGTTAATGCAAAGAAAAAAGGTGAAACTCGCGCTGCGGCCACAGGTGGATTTACGGTTGGCGTTGAAGGTGGTCAATTTTTGCAGGGTGAAACGGCGAGTGAGCTTATGACGCATGGCTTTAATAATTCCGCTATCCTCCCCAAAACATCAAAAAGAACCCTGTCGGCAAATACTCAATTCCTGGAAATCGACGGGATTGACGAGACAAGCCGAAAAGCAGGATCACGCGGCGGCGGAGTGCGGATTTATACCAATAAAGAACTCGGTGAATTTACCGCGAGTAAGATTAAATTTAACAAAGTGAAGATTCAGCCGGAAAAATTAACAGGGCTATATGTAATGTCCGGTGAAATGACGCGCAATGTGACTTTCCTTGGTCAGGAAATGCGGAGTTTGTTTGGCGAGGAATACGCTTTTAAATGGCAGGACATGCTTTTTAATGGTTCAGGTGCCGGTGAGGGTTTAGGTGTTAAAAATTCTCCGGCATTTATTCAAGTTCCAAAAGAAACCGGGCAAAAAGCGAAAACGATCCTTTCGAAAAATTTGTCGAAAATGTGGGCGCGATACAGCGGAAGAAAAGAAGATGCAATATGGGTTGTGAATCGGGACACAAACGTTGAATTGGATGAGCTTTCCATTCCCGCTGGAACCGGCGCTCTTGAACCGCGCTTTATTTCTTATGGTTCTGATGGAATTTTGAGAATCAAAGGTGCTCCGGTTGTTGAGATCGAGCAGGCCGAAACTCTCGGAACGGTTGGTGATATTATGCTGGTAGATTGTAGCCAGATTATAACCGCCGACAAAGGGGATATAATGGAGGCTTCCAGTATCCACGTAGAGTTTGTTTACGATCAGGAAATGTTTCGATTCATTCATTACTTTGACTGCCAACCGAGATGGTTAGCGCCGATTATTCCATTTAAAGGCTCGGACTCAGTAAGCTTCGCGGTCGGATTAGCTACCAGAGCATAAAAACAAAATAAATAAAAAGCCGGGTGAAATTCCCGGCTAATTTTGGAGGTTTTTAAAATGACTCAGCATATCAATAGGGACTACAGGAAAACAGTGATGACCTGGCCTACTGTTGACCAGACCAGCACCATTTCTTCGGATATTATTAATATGAAGAATTATCGACATGCAGAAATATGTATCAATGTCGGTGTTATCGGCAAGGCCGCCGCCGTTACTCTTGAAAAATCGGCGTCAGTAGCAGCCGCAACAACAGCGATGGCGTTTACCAATTACCTTTCCTCTGGATTCCATCTTAAATATGACGGCGCATCCGTCGATACTCCGGCGGCGGCGGGCGAAACCGTAACAGGCGCGGGCGGCGGCATTGGTTATGTATATCAGGATTTAGGCGGAAAACTAATCTGTTACGCACACAATGGCACAACTTTTGTTGACAACGAAGTTTTAACCTTCTCGGGAGGGAAAACAGCCGTAGCTGACGGCATTCAGTACGATGAAGATATATTGGTGCCACGAGTTGCCACTTCCAATACTTTCAACCTTACCGCTGTTTCAAATAAAAAATATGTGATTCCCGTTGATTCCGCTGATCTGCTTGAAGGATATACTTGCGTACAGGTAGAGATCGCAGACTGTGACACGGCTACGCACGTATTTATTGAGGCCGATTTGTTTGAACCCCGCAATATGGATGAGTGCGGTGGACCGACGGCGCTTTACGATTAAGGGAGGTACTGATTATGTCAGTTGCAAATATAACGAGTGATTGGGTTGACGGGAATCTTGTCTTTTATGACAAGGCAAAAAATATAATTGTCACATGGGACGGGACGAATAGAAAGATTGTTATCCCGTCTGGTGGAGAAATCGAAATTCAGTCCGGCGGAACGATGAATTTAGAAAGCCTCACCAATGGAGCACCCGGCGCGGGCATATCCGGCGGAACGGGAACTGTTTTTAAATCAAGTGTCGTTCGCATAGGGGACATTATTAGAACATCCATTTTAATTGACCTTACCGGGCTTGCATCGTCAACAACCGATCTTGATATTATCGGTCAAGGTGCAAGTGCTGCCTATCTCGGTCGAATCACGGCGGCCAAAAATGGGACTATTTTATCTGGTCGTATGACATGCCTTGAAGTGCCAACTGGTGGCGCCGATGATATCGATCTTTATAGCGCGACTGAAGCAACCGGCGTTTTTGATGGAGGTATCGCAGCACTCGCAGAGACGGCACTTGTAACATCTGGTGGAGCCTGGACGCTCGGAGGAACAAAGGCATTGAGTGCAGTCCCGGCGGCCAACGAATATCTATATCTTACAGGTGGAGAAGCTGGCACAGCGGCGACTTACACAGCAGGCAAGTTTTTAATCGAACTCGACGGCTATGAGGCTTAATTTTAACAGGGCGGAGCCGGTAACCAATCCGGCCCACTTTCACTTCGCAGTTTACGAGGTAACTTATGGCAGGATCTTCCGTCACTCAAACATACACACAGGTTTACAGCTCCGAAGGCCCAACAAATATGTCAACCCTCACATTGTCCTGGGTATCAGACGATGCAACAGGGGCGGTCTCAGCGACAACGACAACGGCAATCACCGACCAAATCGCGGGAAAGTACATAGTATTGGTTGTCACTGACCCCGGCGCAACGGCTCCTACTGATGATTATGACATTACTATCACCGATGCGAACGGAGTTGACGTTATGGGCGGCGCACTGGCCAACAGGGACACGGCAAACACTGAGCAGGCATTGCCCTTGATGGGAACATTCGGTGGGCCTCGACCAATAGCCACGGCTTTGACTCTGAACGTGACCAATGCGGGGAATAGCAAAATCGGATCAGTGATTATTTATTTGTCGAGGTAGTTTATGGCGACTTATTACGTTAAAACAGGCGGTAATGACGCTTCGGCGGGGACTTCAGATGGTGCAGCATGGGCGAACTGTCCGGGCATGGTGGCATGGTCTGGAACAGCAACTTTATCCTCTGGCGACATTGTTTATTTCCATGAGGGTGATACATGGGAAGGGGCTGACTCGGACGGTACAGTGCCGGTTTTGGAAACAACTGCTGGCGTTAAATATTATGGATTGGGTTATGGTACTGCCGGGACAAGGGCTATCCTAAAATCAATATCAACATCCACGGCGACACCAAGCGTCGGAGTTGTCAATGTTAAGGTGAGTAATGTCACTGTTGACAGTATTGAGGTAGATGCCAATGAAAAATATGCTGGCGGAATTTACGTAGGTTTACATGCAACCGCAGCGGTATCGAATGTTACTGTTAATAATTGCGTTGTCCACAATGTCGGCAACTCTGATTTTGATGCGGCATTGACGAAATATCTCTATGGCATAATTGTCGGTAACACCACGTCCGGCACTGCAAGCGAATTTTTAAAAACCGAAAATATCATCATCACAAATAATACCGTCTACAACGTGGCACATGAAGGTATCGCCGTCTATCCGTCAAGACAGTATAGTTGTTGGGTTGATAACGTTTTAATCCGGGGAAATACCGTTTATAACACTGGTCATTGGGGCGGGGCTACATGGGGACACGGAATAGACGCAGGAATCCACTCTACCAACATAACAATAGAATTTAATTACGTTTACAATACCTATGCCGGAATTTCTGTTTTTACATATTCCGACAAACACGACCCACCAGAAACTCTGCATGACTCCAATTATCCCAACAGTATCGGCTTCCCTGATAATGTGATTATCAGATACAACATAGTTGATCGTCCCATAGGAACAGGCTACCCCGGAATAACATTCGGTCCCATAAATAATACCTATACGGGATGGGGAACGGTTTATGTCTACAGCAATATCCTGATGGATGGCGGTTTTTATATGGGTGGCGGTAATTTTGTCGGTGCCGCAAACTTGATATATAACAACACCATCAGGACATCTCTCGGTTCTATAGCAAGAGGATTGTATCTTAGCGAGGCGGCAACGAATGTAGAAGGCATCCAGTGGAAGAACAACATTGTATATTCTACGGCTGGCTCGGCATATCTTCTCTACGATTACGGCGGATTGCTTTCTGCCTCACAGCACTCAAAAAATATGATTTATGTCCCATCGGGCAATGTGGGGTGGGTATATGTTGATGGCTCCCGTGTGCAAAGAACAATGGCAAATATTGCCACATGGGAAGGCGATATTGTTGCTGCTGACCCGACCTTCACCGGTGGCACGTTGCCCACTGGATTTAGCGGCACCTACGGAACTGATATGGTGCCGAATACCACTTATTTCTTGCCTCAGGCTGGCAGTCTGGCCCTAAACAACGGTGTCGTATTGGGCAGTCCTTACAACAAGGCAATCAACAACGCCGGAACATCCGACTCAGCTAAAACAAGAGGGACAGATCATTACGACATCGGAGCGTATGAATACCCGTTATCAGATGCGGCAGCCGCTGCAATCCGGGCAATTTTCCGGATCGGCGGCAAGAATCGATTTTATTACACGCCATAAACAAGGAGCCGAGGACATGATGACTAATCCGAGTTGGTTTGAACACGTTGATTTGATGCAAGGAATCATTGTTCTTTTGTTTAGCGGGTTTATGTATTTTTCGATACGGGCATTGAAAAAGATAGACGCGAATCAAAGCGAACTATTCACCAGGTTACACACCCTTGAAAAGGATTTTTATGAGCTCAGCGGAGAACATCGGGCAAGAGCCGAAAAAACGAGGTGCTAATATGGATATCTTTTCTTTTTGCAAATGGTTTTGGGAACGGTACTTTAAACATATTGAGGAACTTGAACTTACCGCAGCCAAAAATTGGCGGGAATTATGCCTGACGAAGATCAAGGAAATGGATAAGCGTCTGGCTGATAACGGAATAACGTGAGGAGAATGGTTATGAAAAAGATATTTGTTTTGCTGATGGCGTTGGCTTTGACCGGGTGTGCCAGTTTGAGTTATGAAGCTAAGGAAGGCACAAAGGAAACAAAAGTTTCGTATTCGCGGCTATTCACAACTTCGGACAAAATCAGTGGCGAACTGCCCGGTGGCGCGAAGATCGAATCGAACAACCAGAAAATCGACGCGGCAACCATAGAGGCGATTCTTAAGCTTTTGGGAACGATACAATGAAGGGAGATCGCATAAAATACAAAGAGGGATATAAATATCAGTTAGTCGAAACGTATTCTGTTTTTGTTGGCATAATGAACGTTGTTTGCCGGACTGACTATATTTTGCTCCACGCTGGTAATTTGATTATCAGCAAAGGCTATGCCTGGGATGGGGCAAGTGGCCCGACATTTGACACTCCCGATACCATGAGAGGCTCTCTTGTACATGACGCTCTTTATCAGCTTATGAGATTGGGGTTATTGCCGGAAAGTTACCGAGAACAGGCCGACAAACTCCTGCATGACATCTGTATTGAGGACGGGATGAGTGATTTTCGGGCTGATTTATGGCGGGCGGTAGTTGAGGATTTTGCAAGTTTTGCTGCTGAGAAAGGGACAGAACAACCAATTTTAATAGCACCATAGGAGATGGGCATATGCAGATAGATCAAGACACTATCACAATCGTATTAGGGGCATTGCTGGCAGTTTCTGAGGCTCTAAGCTTAATACCGGCAGTCAAGAGCAACGGAATATTCCAGGGAATCGTTGACATTGTTAAGGTATTGGCTGGGAAGAAAGACCCGAAATGAACACACTTAAAATCATCATCATCACTATAGTATTGACGCTCTGCACAACATTGTCACTGGCCGCCGCGAAACCGCAAAACCTTGTGGCCGAACCCTGCGAAATACAAATGGCAAGCGTAGAGATCGAAGTGACCCGCGGCGAGACAGTTACGTATACGACCGTCCCCTATGCCGTAACGGACGGAGAAGTGATTTTACTTAATCTGGACGGCTGGCAGAACGGCAAATACATTTTCCGGGCAAGATGGGCGGACACCTCCGGCTGGTGGTCTGATTGGAGTGAGCCGCTGACGGCGGTTAAGAGCGGCAAGCCGGGGAATATCTTGGTGAAATAAATTATGCCATTAGAAGAAAGCTATACGACAGAAAATGCAGTTACATCAGCGCTATGGGACACGTCTGCTCGTAAATGGTCTGCTGTGCAGTATGTTGCCGGAAAGAGTTACACATTAACAAAGTTTGAGTTGAGCCTTAAACGACATACGTTAGGAATAGGAGATACGTTAACAGGATACGTTTATTCCGATAGCACAGGACCAAATGCATCACTAGGCACATCAACCAATACAGTATCAACAACAGACATCCCCACTGCGAACACTGCGTATTTTGCGTTTAATTTTTCGGGGATTAGCATCACAAATGGCACAACATACTGGTTGGTTATAGCGTGTAGTGGTACGGCTGGAGCAAAGTATATTGCAATAGATAATAATACAGCAGGCGCAGTATATGTGGATGGGGATGGTAGTGGAACATGGACATCATATGCAACAGATAAGGCTCCATATAAATGCTACTCAGCTGATACATCTGGCATATCAATACCAGTCTTACAAGCATCATATCGACGAAGGAGGTCTTAAATATGTATCAAGGGAAAATGGCTTACGAACAATTCGATTCTGAAATGAGTTCTATTCTTAAAGAATTAAAATCAGTGGTGAGCAAAGCGCATGATCTACACGCAAAGTTTTACGATTTGGCCTACAATAAAACAATGACGGAAGTTGCTAATATGGATCAGTTTTCGAGTACCTTTCCTACGGTTGAAGGTGATGAAGGGGCAAATCTCGCCAAAAGAGTTGCTTTGATGACAGATTTTCAGAATGCATCAAACGCAGTCGAAGAATTTAAAACACTATGGGAAACCAGGTATTCATATTTAGTTAAGTTCATTTAGAGGGCATAAATGAAACCATTACGGAGAAATACCGATAGTTATGTGACGGTTGGTTCTGCGCTTGATAAGACAGCCGGATTAGGAAATGAAGATGGTTTGACGGTAACATCTTTCTCTGGCGTATGGGTCAAAGAATCTCAGTCCTCAGCACCTACTCATACCGCATTTACTCCAAGTGCTACCGCATCTGATGATTGGGGCATGGTAGCGATAGGACATGGTGGGGCATACCAGATAAAAATTCCCGACTCGGAAATAGACTATGTTGGCACGGCCTCATTGTTTATATGGTATGATGCCGAATCGTTACCATTCCAGCATGAGTTTATTATTTTGCCTGCTGATATGTGGGATGCTCAGTTTGCGGTTATATACCAAAAAGTTGATCTCAAATCAATTCTTGCAACTGCCCTCACTGAAACATCTTCCGGTTATCTCGCCGCGGCGTTTAAAAAACTCTTTGATGTTGCCAGTCCTCAGCTCACAGCAGCGAGCAAAGATCAAACTGGCGACTCCTATGCCATCATCAACGGCGATCACGGGTGTGTTTCTATCCAGGACGATATCGACACATTGCTCACCCGGATTGTCGGGACATTGGCGTCCGGTACGCATAATGCTCAGAGTGGGGATAGTTACGCGATAGCCAACAGTGGCACTTATGGACTCTCAGCCCTTAAAACTCTGATCGATGCGATAACTACCGACACTAACGAGTTGCAGACAGACCTGACAAATGGCGGGCGCCTCGATCTTCTTATCGACGCGATCAAGGCGAAAACTGATAATCTTCCCGCAAGCCCGGCGGCGACCGGGGCAAAGATGGACATGGTGGACGCTCCCAACGCGACGGCACTGGCGGCAATAAAGACCGCCCTGCAATACCTCGAAACCAACCTGAAAAAAATAAACGATGTAGCGCTGGAGGGCGACGGATCAACAACCCCGTTTGGACCGGCAACATAAAATAGGAGGATAACGTGGCAACATTTACAAAATTTAACACCTTCATTGAAGCTGTATTCGAAAAGAAAATTGACTGTTCGGCTGATACCTTCAAATTTGCGCTGACTAATACATTGCCCGTGGCAACGCAAAGCGATTTTGATCCGGTTACCAATCATGCCGCCCCGGTCGCCGCCAATGGATACACCACCGGCGGGCATTCCGCAACCATCGCATCATCCGGGCAGACTGGTGGAACATATACCCTTGCCAGCACCACGGATGTTGTAATCACGGCAACAGCGGGCGGCATTGGCCCGTATCGGTATGTTGTTCTATACGACGACACCAGTGCCAATGATCAGCTTGTGGCCTGGTACGATTACGGCTCCAGCATAACCCTCACAGAGGGAGAAACATTTACCATCGATGTTACAGCGTCATTATTTACAGCCTCTTAAGGATTTTAAATGGCTTATATCGCATGGCAACCGGGAGTTTGGGCAGCAGGGATATGGGCGGATAACGTCTGGGCGGAAGCCTACGCCATGTCGCTTGAATCCGGTTCTTATGCTGTAAGCGGCACCGATGTAACTCTGACCTACACCCCTGTAGGCGGGTATATATTGGCAATAGAAAGTGGACTCTTTTCTATCGCCGGAACTGCGGCGGAGCTCAAAGCGGATCGTAAATTATCCATAGATTCGGGAACGTATTTAATAACCGGGAGCTCTGACGGTCTTTATTATGGCCGAAAGATCAGCGCCGAGAATGGAAACTATGAACTGACAGGCACCGATATAATATTGCTGACCAGTAGGAAAATAGGCGCAGCGAGTGGATCATATTTAATAAACGGGACTGCGGCAAGTCTTTTGTATTCAGGCATTGAAATCAGCCCGGTTTGCAAAATTAGCGCAATGGCCGGGACGATTAAACTCTCGGCAAGGATTAATTGATGGACAGATTCAGGAATAAGCAATCATCTGAAGCATATTTTATAGAGTGGGATTTTGCGGATCTTTGCGGATCAGCGACTATAGCAAGCGCGACCGTCACGGCTAAACTCGTTTCCACCGGCGCCGATGCAACGGCGACGATCACCACGGCGGGAAGCCAGTCAATAAGCGGCACGTCCATACATACATGGGTTAAGGCCGGGACATCCGGGACTGATTACCAGCTTACATGCGTAGCCACAGCCTCGGACGGATCAATTTATGAGCTCGAAGGCTTAATGCTGGTTGCAGATATCCCGCCGGCCGCAGTCACTGGAACCGGCCCTGGCCGCGTGGTTGCTCCCGTGATTGAGCCAGTTTCTCTGGCCGAAATTAAGAAGCACCTGAAAATTGATACCGACATTGACGACGATGATGAAATGCTGACCGGTATAATTGCGGCAGCACGCGGACACGTCGAAAATATCACGCGCCGGGCATTATTGAGTCAAACGTGGGAATATTGCATACAGAAATGGCCAGAGTCAAATTTTATCAAACTGCCTTATGGAAATCTGCAAAGCGTAACATCGGTCAAATGGAAAGCCACGGACGGGACGGAAACAACATTGACGGAAACCACTGATTACATCGTTGAAAAAAACGGTGAAGGGTGCGGGCGTATTGTCCTGCCTTATGGTGGTACATGGCCGTCAGACACCCTTTACCCGTCCAATCCGATCACGATCAAATATGTATGCGGCTGGACTACGGCGGCGGCAATACCTTATGAGATTAAAGCGGCGTTTAAATTGATATGCACGGATCTTTATGTCAATCGAGAGGGAAAAACATTAAGCAATCAATCATATCAGGAAAACGAGGCAGTGCAGGCGTTGCTGGCCTCCTATAGATTGTGGGAAGAATTATAAAGACGAAAGGATAATATATGGAACTATGGTTATGCGGGCAATATCGATCTGGAGAAAAGATTGGAGAAATCATATGGGATTTTCAAGGGGTGTTTTCAGCGAAAGACAAAGCAATAAGGGCGTGTAGAAATAGAAATTATTTTATTGCTCCTATCGATGTTGATAAAGAAATTCCAGACCAGATAGAGGAAATGCCTAACGTGGAGTATCCTTTAAATGATTATTAGCGACTTTAATCAACGAATCACTTTGCAGAGTCCGACGACGACCAAAACCAATGGCGTGAGCGCGACAACCTGGACGACCGTTGTCACGGCCTGGGCAGCAATAAAGCAGCTTCGGGGTTTTGCTCTTGCGAACGCTCAGACAGTATGGCCGGGCGGTGAATATAGAATAACAATCCGGTACAGGGCCGGGATAACCGGGGATATGCGGGCGGTGGGAAAGGATGGCACCATTTACAGCATTCTCGGGGCGCCGAACGATATTGATGGGAAGCATGAATTCATTGAAATGATTTGTCAGGCAGGAGCAAAGGCAAAATGACGATTTCTCTTCAACAGCATATCGACACCATTTTGAGCACTCCGGTCTTTTCTGGAGAACTTTATTATATTCAAAAGCCGGATTCTTCAGGATCTGCGGCGCAAGTTGCTTTGACTTATGGCGTCTATACGCTTGTAGGCGGAGAGACGTTTGAAAGTCTGGAAGGAGACACAGGCACTGAACGGTCTCGAGTGCAAGTCAGTATCTATGCAATAGATAGTTCTGACCTTGTGGCAAAAGTGGCGGCGGTTAAGGCCGCAATGTTGGCGGCGGCGATCTTGGCGCAAACATCAGACCAAAGCACCACGGCGGCGGCATTGCTTAATTATCAGGCGTCGGGACAAGTTGACGGGTATGAAGATGATACAGGGCGGTTTTATTCGCACATGGATTATTATTGCGGGCTATCGTGATGGATGGTGGAATTTATCAAATAGTAAATATTATTAACGGTAAAAAATATATTGGCTCTACTGTTAAATTTAAACAGAGATGGTATCGCCATAAAATGATGCTTAAAAATGGTTCCCACCATGCAAAACAATTACAAAATAGTTGGAATAAACATGGTGAAAACGCCTTTAAATTTGAAATTTTACTTACCTGTAAACGAGAAGAGCTTATTGAGCATGAGCAAGCATTTATAGATAAGTATAAGCCTGAATATAATATCTGCCCTATTGCTCAAAGTTCTAGGGGACGAATTACCACCGACGAAACCAAAGAAAAATTAGCGGCAATAAGAAGGGGATATGTTCTACCAAAGAAAGTCCGCGAGAAGATATCTCATAGCCATAAAGGAAAGAAAATGCCGCCAATATCAAATGAACACAGGAAAAAGCTTAGCATAGCCGCCACAGGACGAAAACATACAGAAGAATCTCGGGCAAAGATGAGAGGACGCATTTTTTCTGAAGAAGCCCTAGCAAAATTTAGGTCGCTTAAACATACAGAAGAGATAAAGAAAAGAATTGGAGCGGCGCAAAAAGGGAAAATTGTATCATTGGAGACAAGGGCGAAGATTTCTGCCGCACATTTAAAACGTAATCATAACACTATCGTATTAAGTCAAATACAAAACATCTAAGGGAGGAAAAATTATGAGTATAAACGCTCAATTAGCACAGGGTAGTAAGCTTTATATTGCCGGTTCAGCAGGATCGGCGGAGGTATGCACGGCAATCACTGTGGGGTATCCTACAATTATTGCCATTACTGGTCATGCAGGCGTTGCCAATGGCGACGTTGTGACTTTTACCGGATTCACCGGTGCAGATGCGGCATTGCTTAATAGCGTTTCGGCGGTAGTCAAAAATTACGCAACCGGCGCAACCAATGACACTTTTGCCGTTGACATTAACACAGTCGGCAAAACCATAACCATTGATGGCAGCAATTCCACGGCGACGCCCGCAGCATGGACGCAGGTCAAAGAAATCAAGTCAATCAAGCCGTCCAGTGCTCAGGCCAGTGAAATTGACGTTTCCGATTTAGACAGCACGGCCAAAGAGTACGAAACCGGACTGATTACGAATGGCACAATCAGCTTTGAGTTTTTCGACTTGGTAAGCGATTCCGGCCAGCAGGCAGTTTTGGCAGCTTATGAGGCTTCGGATTCAAAAAGTTATAAGATTGTTCTTACTGGCGCAAGCACCCGGACATTTACGGCCTCAGTGACAAAGTTTTCCACCATTCCCGATGCCTCCGTTGATGGAGTTCAGACCGGAACCTTTGAGCTGAAAGTGTCCGGCGCGATAACCAGATCGTAAGAAAGGAAAGTTATGATCCTGAATAAAGAAGAACTTTTTAGCAAGTTGGCACCAAAAAAAGAAACCGTCGAAATTGACGGCGGTGAAGTAATTGTCTCCGAAATTGGAGCCACGGCATTGATTGAGTTATGCACCCGCAAAGAATTACAGGACAGCGAGGGAAACTGGATCATGTCGAAATTCACACCGGCGCTTGTTACCTTGTGCGTCGTCGATGACGCGGGTAATAGGATTTTTGCCGATGAGGATATTCCAACGCTGGAAAAGGCCGCAGCTTCACAATTCAGCAAGATTGCACAGGTTGCGCGTCGGCTGAACGGTCTCGCGGGCGATGAAACAAAAAACTGAGAAGCCAGCCGCAGGAGCTTTTCCTTTACCGGCTGGCTTTGCACCTGGGATACCCGCATCCTGATTATTTGCTGCAATGTCTCACAGCTTCGCAACTCAACGGTTGGCTTAATTATTATAGCATCGAGCCATTCGGAGAGTTCAGGAGCGAATTAAGGCACGGGCAACAAATGGCACTGACTGCAAACCTAAACAGGGATTCAGAGAAAAGACCTGATCCCTTTATGGCAACTGACTTCATGAACTTTTACGAGAAAGAACCAGAACGAGAATATACGGTTGAAGAGTTGGAAGCGTATGCGGCGAAAGTGTTTGGTGTGTAATGGATGATATTAAATCGGGAACAGTACATATCAGCGGATTGTCTGACCTTGATAAGCAGCTTAGGCAATTTACCGAACGGCTGCAAAAAAATGTTTTAACCGGAGGCGTTCGTGCCGGGGCAAATGTATTCCGAAAAGAAGCCAGGCAGCAAGCCGCCGTCGCTGAGAAATCCATTATAAGAGCTTTCCACGGCCAGAAAATAACAATTCAGCCCGGCTTTATGAAAAAGAAAGTCGCTTCATGGAAAATTCGCAGGTCAGAATATGCAGTCACTTTTTCCATCGGAGTATCTGGTTGGAAAGATCGTTACAGTAAATTTTTCCCCTTTTATTGGCGTTTTATCGAGTTCGGAACATCAAAAATGGCGGCGAAACCCTTTTTAAGGCCCGCCTATGAAGCGAAAAAGATGGAAGCAATTGAGGCTATGAAAAAATATATGGCTGCCAGAATTGATAAGGAAGTTTTAAAGGGCAATTAATTATGAGCAATTTAGGAAACCTTGTTATTTCCATGAGCGCAGACCTTGCCCGGCTTCAGTCGGACATGGGAAAGAGCGTCGGCATTATCGACAAGGCATCAAAAGAAATGGCGTCTGTCATTGGTATAGTGCCGAAAGCAATTGGGCTTATTGGCGCGGCGGCTGCTACTTTAGGCGGCGGGAAACTGTTTGGCGATATTGTCAAACAGACAGTTGACTGGAATGAAAACGCTCGCAAGTTGGCTTCCACTCTGGGCGTGACGACGGAACAGGCATCGATCATGGAAGTTGCTGTTGATGACATAGGCTTATCTCATGAAGTTGCAACCAGCGCGGCTTTAAAACTTGCCCGGACACTGAAAAGCGGGTCAGATACCTTTGACCAATACGGGGTGACTGTCAAGGACGCCAATGGAAACCTTTTACCCATGACGGATATTATGGCAAACGTCAATAAGGCGTTGCTGGAAACGAAGTCAGGCACAGACCGAAACGTGATGGCTCTTGCCTTATACGGAAAATCCTGGGGGGAAATTCAAGGGATTCTTCGTCTTACCCCGGAAAGACTGGCAGAGGCGCAGCAGACAGCCGAACGGTTGCACTTGATCGTAGGGGCCGAAGGAGCCGCGAAAACTCTTCAATATAAAGAAGCTCTGAACGAGGCTGAAGATGCTGTCAAATCTCTTAAGATCCAGGTCGGTAATGAATTAATTCCTGAATTGACCCGTGTAGCAATCAGTTTTGCAGATGCGGCAAAAGACGGAATGCCGGATTTTATCAAGGGCATCCACAGTGTTGAGGCTGAAGTAATTCGCCTTGCAATGTTGCTCGATAAGTTGGGCGGTTCTGCAACGGCGGCAATGCACTATGCAACGGGCGGGAACTTTACCGACACCGGGAAATGGTGGGCGAAGCAGAATAAGCTTTATGAGACGCGGTATAACGAAAAAGACAAAGAACTACAAAAACTTGCAAATCTGGAAGTTGGGCTTGATGAAAAGGGAAATCCTCTGAAGAGTAAGCAACGGATGAAAAGTGAGACGGGACTTGATAGAATTAATGTCGATGCTCTTAACAGTAAAGGCACTGATAATGAAAAGCAAGCCGCAACAGACCGCGCCTATTTGTCGTATTTAAAAACCTTTTACGAATCAATTGCAAAGGCTCAAAAACAGCATAATGAAGCTGAAGAACAAGTAAATCAAATTGCCTATGATTGGGGCATCAAATCTTTAGAAGATTATCTCACGACAAAACATGCTCTAATAGAAGATAGTTTATTCATTGATTTACAGGCAAAAAAGAAAGAATTAGCCGAAGCATTAGAGGCAGAGAAAAAGACCCGCGCGGCATATACTGACTCAGGAGATAAAACTGGGTCAGCCGATTTGAGCAAGGCCTATGAGGAGACTCAGAAAGCAATTATGGCGGTGCGTGATGCAGAAGCACAATTGCAAAAACAGCGCGTGGCCAATGCTGATGAAATGAGGAAGGGACTTTATGAGCAAGCCAAAGGGTTGAATGATTTAAGAGTTCAGATTTATGATCTCACAGGACAATACGAAAAGGCGGCGAAGGCGAAGATTGAATTTTACAGATCATCGCCGGAATACCTCAAATTGTCTCCTGCTGAAAAAGTCGAAAAAAATAAACTTGATGATTATTCCATTTTTGATGCCGCGCAAAGAGAACGGCAAACAAAGAGAAATTTAGAGTATGGTAACCGGACTATTGCCAATAATATCCCGGATATTTGGGGGAATACGGCAGGGCCGCAGGCAAGTTTGAAATTAAGATATGATGAAGAAATTGCAATGGTCAACGCCTCGATTACCACGATGGATGCCTTGTATCAAAAAGACACCGTCAATTATCAATTGGCTATCGAGCGCAAGAAACTTCTCGATCAGGAATATGCGGCCAATAAGAAGCGGATGGAAGTGGAAACCTGGACAAGCATAGGGGGAATAGTTGAAGGGCAATTGGGCCAACTCGCTGGAATGATGGATCAAGGAAATAAAGAACAATTCGAAGCGTGGAAGGCATTAGCAATGGCTCAAGCTGTTGTTTCTACCGCATTGGCCGTAGTCGGGATATTAGGTGCTGAAGCAAAACTTGGCGTGGCGGCTATACCTCTTGCGATTTCAGCGGGAGCCATTGGCGCGGCTCAGGTAGGGATAATCGCAGCGCAACAATATCAAGGTAAGGCTGAAGGCGGCGCCGTCAACGCCGGTCAAACATATTGGGTTGGTGAACGTGGGCCAGAGCTATTTACACCGGGAGCATCGGGCATGATCACAGCCAATGATAAAATTGGCGGCTCTGTCAGTATCGTCAACAACAATGATTTCCGCAATGCCGATCCTGCATCCGAACAGAGGATCAAAATTGCTATGCAGAAAACGAAAGAGGAAACCATGGCGGCTATCTATTCCAGTATGCAGCGTGGCGGCTCTTTTGCCATAGCGAGCGGGAGGGCGCGATAAATGACTACTCTTAATCTTCCTGTTCTATCGCGGGGTAATGCCACTGAATGCAATTTTTCATTGCAGCCGAATACACAGTCGTTTGAATCACCGCTTAACAAAACAGTCCAGACATACGAATTGCCCGGCGCCAAGTGGCTCTTTACTGCTACATGGCAAAACCTTAACCAGGCTGATGCTCGTATATTTAAGGCATGGCTGGCTTCGTTGCGCGGGATGGCCGGGAGGTTTTACGCCAATGACCTGGCGCATAAGACACCTTCAGGGTGTATCAGTGGAACCTTAAGCGTCAATGCAGCAGCAGCAGCGGGAGCAAGCGCAATAAGCGCATTAAGCAGCCTTATCAGTACCAGCAATATTTTATTGCCGGGAGATTATTTTCAGGTAGGCACAGAATTGAAGATTGTGACTGCGGCTGCATCAACAAACGGATCAGGCGTGGCGGCAATATCTTTTGAGCCTCCTTTAAGGACTGCCTTAACCGGGACGGAAAGCATAACCTATAATACTCCACTGGCAATTTTCCGGCTGAATGACGACAAGCAGGATAATTTTAATTTTGACCCGGAACGCAGGCCGTCAATTACGCTGTCCTCCACGGAGGTATTTTCATGAGAACAATAACCACGGCGATTAACAATGCAATTAACGGGGACAATGTCCCCTATATCGTCTTTGTGCAACTTGAATTTGAGGACGGGACGGTAAGGATGACCAATGCCGGTTATAACTTCACCTGGGCAGGTAATGTCTGGACGGGCTGCGGAAACCTTGGGAGTATATCGGCGGTAGAAGAAGGAACCGACTTGCAAATGTATGGAATCACATTGACCCTTTCCGGGATAGAATCAAGATATGTCGCCGCCTGCCTAAATAGTGAATATTCAGGAAGAAACGGGACTATCTGGCTTGCTCCCCTTGACGCTAATTATCAAATACTTGCAAACCCTGTAATTGTTTTTAAGGGGAAAATGGACACCATGCCTATGAAGCTCGGCAAAGAGGCGGCTATTCAGGTGACTATTGAGAGCGCGTTAATGCAATGGGAGCGCGGCAAATCAAGGGTATTCGGCAATGATGATCAGCAAAGCGAATATGCCGGAGATTTGGGCTTTGAGTATGTGGCGCAATGCGTGGAGCAAGAAATCTATTTCGGGAGGCCATACAGTTGAGAGCCGATACATGGGATGTTGATTTAATGAATTTTATCAAGTCTCGCAGGAAAACACCTTTCCAATGGGGGGCGCATGACTGCACTTTGTTTGCTGTTGATTGCGCGAAAGTGATGACCGGGATTGACCTTGCGGAAAAATATCGAGGATATACAACAGAAACGGGGGCTGCTCTAATCATTGGCAGAGCTGGAAGTCTTAAAGACCTTATCAATGAGACTCTATCAGCCTTTGAAATATCTCCCAAAATGGCTCGGCGTGGTGATTGGATTCTGTTTGATAATGAAGGGGCTGAGGCCGTTGGCGTTTGTATCGGAACGATGTTTATTGCAGCCGGGATGGATGGCCTAATTATGCGTGAAATGAGTGACGCGATCACAGCTTGGAGGATTGATTAATGCCGCCTGCCGTTGCAGCCGTTGCCGTTGTCGTTGTCGCCGCTGTAGGATATGTTGCCGGAACAACTGCGGCTGTTGTTATTGGCTTGGCCGCGAGTATTGCATATGGCGCTTATGCGATGAGCAGGATGCCGGATTCATCAACAGGAGCAGCGGCATCCAGCGGAAAAACAGAAATTGCCGGTAGACAGCAAATTATGCGCTCTGCCATGGCGCCGCATCGAGTTGTTTATGGAAAATGTTGCATATCCGGCCCGCTTGTAGCTCCGTTTTCCTATGGGTCAGACAACAAATATGTCTACCTGGTAATTGCCTTAACCTGCCATGAATGCGAAGAAATCAGCGATGTATATTTAGGTGATACACTTTCAACCGATGCGAAATATAGTGGGCTGTTTTCTGTTACAAAATATCTGGGAACGTCAACACAAACGGCGAATGCTGAATTAATTGCAAATGCAAAAGACCGGGCCGGGAATAGCGCATGGACATCAAATCATCGTTTGCGCGGGCGGTCTTATATTATTTGCAAATTTACTTATGACGCCACGGCTTATGCCTCTGGAATCCCGAATGTTAAGGCAGTCATAAAAGGCGTAAATGATATTTATGACCCACGTACGACAACAAATGGATGGTCAGACAATCCTGCTCTTTGTGTCAGAGATTACCTTGTAAAATCTTACGGGTTGGGTTGTGATTCATCCAGTGACATTGATGAGGCAAGTTTCATTGCTGCGGCAAATATATGTGACGAAACTGTTTCCGTCCGGGTAGGAACCGGGTCGGGATATACGACGGACGGCAGTTATTATGAGGTCGGGAGGACGGGACTTTATTTGATTTCCGGGGTTGGCACCGTTTTAGCGGGCGATACGGTAACAATCACGATAACCGGCGGGACTTATGATGTTGCCGGGGTTTCAACTACTTTCCCGGTAAGCGCCAACTCCTATATTGTCGAAACCGCCTTAACATCCGGATATCTGGTTTTGTCCGGTAGCGGTCTTATCGCCGCAGTTCCCCCAGTTGCATGTGCGATATCAGTGACTTCTTCAAACACAGAAAAACGGTACACTTTGAACGGCTCTTTCACACTGGACACCAAGCCGGTGGACATAATGAAAAAGATGCTTACCGCTTGTGCCGGGAGCCTGATTTGGTCACAAGGCAAATATCATTTATATGCAGGGGCTTATAATGTTCCTGTTGGCACAATCGACGAGTCGGATTTGCGGGGTGACATCTCGATATTACCAGCGCCTTCCAGATCACAACGGTTTAACACAGTCCGGGGGACGTTTGTTTCTCCTGGCCAAAATTGGCAGCAGGTCGATTTCCCATTGAGGCAGGATGCAACACAATATGCAGCCGATGGGAGTGTTGAAGTATGCCAATCGCTTGAACTGCCTTACACAATAAGCTCTGCCATGGCTCAAAGATTGGCTAACCTTTATCTTTTCCAAAATCTACGGGGAATTTCCCTTACTTGGCCGGGAAAACTGACCTGCTTTAAATATCAGCCTGGCGATGTGCTCAGTGTTAATATTGATGAGTTGGGATGGGTAGATAAAGAATTTAGAGTGGTAAACTGGAAGCTGGCTGACGATGGCGGCGTGGATCTGATATTAAAAGAAGAAGATTCTTCGGTCTATACGTGGACACTGGCAGATGAGCAGGAATATGTTCCGCCGAAAAGAACAAAAGTGTCGGCTTATTCTCCACTCGTCCCGGACGTTACTGGATTTTCCGCCTCACAAAGTGGTGCTTTTGTCGTGTTCTCGTGGGATGAAGTGGGGATTAACTCACCCATTGCCGGATATGAGATCAGATATAATACTCAAGGCGATGTTATTTGGGACAATGGATCACCTGTTACGCAGGTCGAAAAAGGAACGCATCTTGTAACGCTTAAGGCCGCTCCCGGAAGTTGGACGTTTCTTATTTCAGCCGTGAATGCTTTGGGCGAATACTCAGTCAATGCCGCGAGTTATGATTTAACTGTAACAAACACAAACGGGATCGTCTATGGAGGAACAGGGGAGGTGTCTTTAGGATGGCCAGGAACAAAAACAAATCTGGTGGAGCATTGGACTGGCGCCTTAGTGCCTCAATCGCAAGGGACTGCCGATGATGACAATTGGGACACGTTTAACGAGTTCGTTCCGAATCCTTACGCCACATGCGAGTATGAGGCCTCGGAAATGGTGTTGCCTTATGATTACCCGTTCCGTGTTCATGGCGTTATTACGTCCGTTTCCAGTCCGATTCCTATTGGCATCGCCGCCCCGCAGCTATACATCAAATGGCACCTGGACGGAGACAGTTATAACACTTATACAAAATGGAGCATCGGGACGATAACGGCCAAATATGTGACGATGAAATTTATTATTGATACCTCTGTTGGAATACCGGTTGTAACCGATTTTGCACCAATCGCAGACGCCGAACCGCAAACAGAATCCGGGGCAAATGTGACAACATCATCGAGTGGAACCAGCATAACCTTTGCGACCAATTTTATAAACACGCCGGTTATCCAGGCGACGGCTATCGGATCAGCAGGATTAACAGCAGTCATATCGGCGCAATCAGACACGGGATTCACCGTAACCGTTTATAATTCCAGCGGAACGGCGGTTGATGGAACGATAAACTGGACAGCTAACGGAGTTTAAGAAAGGGGATATAAATGACTGTAGCAAAATTCACACAATCAAATTTCACCACCCAGGATTCAGCAACCTATAAAGCGGCGATAGATGGGGATATAAGCGTCATGGCTCGGATTTCGGCCATGTACGCACCCCATGCCAAAGACACGCCCGACATGGCTATCTTGGTTGATGCGGGATCGTTTCTTTACAACAATGCAATCGTGTCCAATGCACAGCAAACCACGGCAACAATCACGGCGCCATCGAGCAACCCTCGCATTGATCTGGTGGTAATTGATTCCTACACGGGAGTTGTTTCGGTGATAACCGGGGCCGAAGCCGCTTCACCGTCGCCGCCGGCCTTAACTTCCGGGAAAACTCCGATTGCACAGATAGCCTTAAGCGTTGGACAGGTTTCGATATTAAACTCCAACATTACTGATGTGCGCGTGGGCATGGGAGGATCAGCACCAATAGACCCGGTTGCAGGCACTGCAGGACTGCGTACGTTAGGAACCGGATCGCAACAGGCGTGCGCTGGTAATGATAGCAGATTGAGTAATGCAAGGCCGGGAGATGGCACGGGGTCGGTTGCAAGTGCCACGAATGCCACAAATGCCACGAATGCAAGCAATGCCGACACGGTGGACGGATTTCATTTCAGGTTAAATGGGAATAACGTTGAGGTCTATGTGTCTGGTAATTGGTATGTTGTTTGTGGCACTGGTGCTTAATAATTTTAAGGAGCAAACATGAAATACTATAAAAACTCAGAAAATCAGACAACAACCGCTGATAGGCTAGAACATGAGGCTTTAATACCTGCCGGATATACGGAAATCACAGAAGCGGAATACAATCTTGCTCTGGCAACAATCCCGAATAAACTTGCCGAACTTGCTGCCTATCGCTTTGCAAAAGAAACGGCGGGCATAACAATTAATGGCGCCATAATCCGCACTGATTTGGAATCTCAAGCCATGATTAATGGGGCAGTGGCATATGCAAATCTAAACCCTACCGCCTTAATCGACTGGAAGGCAGCTAACGGATGGGTGCAAATTGACAAAGATACTGTCATAGCAGTTGGGAACGCTGTTGGGGCGCATGTGCAGGCTTGTTATAGTCGGGAAAGAGTTCATGCTGAAGCAATTGCCGCATTAACCACACCAGCGGAAATACTGGTTTACGATTTTACGACCGGATGGCCGGAATAAGGATAACCGAAGCGGGTCACTATTTGACGCTTATTATTTAATATTATCGTATACATAGACGACAGTCAACTAACTCTTAATCAGTAGGTTGTCGGTTCGATCCCGACAGGGCTCACCAAATAAATCAAGGGTTTCCACTACTTCCAGGTGGAAGCCCTTTTTCTTTTTGTTGTCATTTGTTGTCATATTTGCCATTTTTGCACCCAAATTGCACCCAAATTGAGATCACTTGTAATCAAATTTTTGCATCTCGGATTTGATCATTTCATCCAGGACGTCGGTGTAAATTTCCGTTGTGGTCACACTGGTGTGTCCCAGGATTCTTGATATCGTCTTGATGTCGATTCCGGATTTCAGCATGTAAGTGGCAGCTGTATGCCGCAAATTATGCAGATGAATATCCTCAATGCCGATTGCACGGACACGTTTTTTAAAGTTATGCGTGTAAGTGTCAAGATGCTGATCCGGAAAGACAGGTCCGATATCCTTCTTAAACGGCAGCAATGCTTCTTTTAGCTTAGGCAGAATTGTAACGGTTCTTTCGCGTTTTCCCTTGCCGATGAATTTAATATAATTGTTGTCCAGATTAATCCGAGTCCAATTAGCGCCGGCTGCTTCTTTCCGCCTGGCTCCGGTCCAGACAGAAATCATGTAGAAAAGCCACTCGTGAACATCTTCTTCTTTAGTTTTGTCCAGTATTGCATTGAGTTGATGGGGCAGGAGAATTTTCGGAAGCGTTTTCCCAAGTGGAAGCCTCTTTATTTTCGGTGCTTTTTTCATTAATCCGGCTTCGATGGCCTCGTTGAAAGCCTTTTTTATATGCCGGAGATATGAATTGATCGATTGCGGTTTTACTTTTCTGGCCAGCAGTGCGGTTTTGAATTCATCAATTTTGGTTTTTTTGCCGGTTTGGGATGCAAACGCGGCCAGAGAAGTGTTGTCTCCAACTACTTCGGCCAAAAGTTTTAATGATAATTCATCCTGCTTGGTGGTTTTATCGGACAGTCCTATGCGGAAATTTTTGACATATTCCTTCCGAAACTCTCCCAGGGTAATTGTTTTATGTTTATCTAACTGGAAAATTTTGCCTTTGAGATATTCTTTTTGGAGACCACGAAACAATTCTTTAGCGACTACCTTGTCTTGAGTGCCCAAGGCTTGCTTTTTACCCCTGTAATATTCTACATAGGCCCAGCCATTTCGCCAAAATAGTCTCATGCTTAACTTCATATACCCGCTTTTTCCTTTAACTCAAGTATTTTTTCATCGATATTGATTCTCTCGGGAGCCTGACGGATTCGATATTTGTCGATCGATTCCCGGTCAAAAATCCAGTCTCCTCGTTTATTATCCGGATCGGGATATCCGACAATAGATCCTTTTTGGGCCAGGTTCTTTAACTGATGACGACCAATGGATGAATATTTAATGGCCGCCAAAGTTTTCATCCATCTTACGCCTGAGTAAATGATTACAAGTGTCTGTTCAGTTTCTGCGGTCGACAATATTAATACTCCGTATTATCAGATATTTTCACCCTTGGTTTTGGCAAGGGCGGTTTCTGCGCGGGTGCAGATTTCGAGGCCTTTGCCGTTAGGAAATGCGGCGGCAAAGGGGCTAAATAGTTTCAGCATATCTTCAAATGCTGTCAGAAGTTCAGCGAGGGTACTGTTTTTTTGCTGGGTGCCTGAGTTTTGCAAGGTAGTTTCCATTTTTTTCTCCTTTTGGTTTCCTCCCGGGGGGGAGCCGGGTAGCTCCCCCCTGTACATATTACTAACCTTCGCCGCGCTTGATTTCGTGCTGTGGACAAGCTTAAACCAGTTATTAGCCCGTTCCGGCAGCGGGCTGATGGTTCCTATGTTGTGTGTTGTTGCATTTTTTTATGGGTTAATGGTTTCCCGCTGTGCCGGTCAGCGGCTTGGTCGCTCTTATCAAACTACTTTAAGGAGGGCGCCGGTCTATTCCCGGCTGTCAGTGTTTTTTCCCTGGATTCCCCGGTCGAGCCGGGGAATGACATTTTTCATTGCGTAATAGTGACGATGATCACGCCGAGGAAATAGATGGCGGAGGCGCAGAGAAAATATAGAACATATTTCTGCATGAGCGCCTCAGCCCGGTCGATGTAATCATCGATATGTTCAACCTTGTGCAAAAAAGCTTTTTTCATGACTTTGACCTCTTAACAGTCTTCCCCCATACCAGGAGGATCCCACGCGGCGGCCATGCGGCGGATCACAGGAACTAATATTTCTTTAAATTCGCTTTTAGCTCTTGCGATACATACGTCCATATCCACATCAACCACATGGTACTTGATAACCCACTTTGGAGATTCCCATAATCTACGGCGTTCTTTCGTATGGTTGCAGGCATCGATGATCACATCATTATGGCCAGCAATAAATAATGATTCGGCCATTGTTTTTGCTATCCCCCATACAAGAGATTCCGTCTCCGGACGCCAATTTGTTCCATGAACTGATAACCGGATGGCGTCAGGAGACACAATCGGATAACCCAACTCCTTCGCATGTGTGCTTTTTCCCGATCTTGGTAAGCCAACCATAATGTGCAACACATTCATTGTATTACGCTCTCTTTGCATATCTCTTTTCCTTCTTTGTTTGGCAGTTTACGCATCGCCGGGCGTCCGGCTGCAATTCCAGTCGCGCCGGCGGGATAGGTTTTGCGCAATCCAGGCAGTAACGGACGCCTTCAATGATTAATGGATCTTCATCCTCAATTCGCCCAGCTTTCGCTTTAACCAGCGCAGAGTTTCGGTAAAGTTCGTCATATTTTTGGGCGTTGTCCATTTCGTCGGCCATGATTAATTTTCGGTAGCCTCCTTGAAAGCTTCGGGAGACATGCAAACGCAATTGCGATTGCAGAAGGTGCAGGTGTCGCCGTTCATTCTGAATGGCGCATAAAATGCGCAGGCTTTTGTCTCTTCCAGGGAGGAAGCCGAACAGGTGCTGTCTTTTGTGCAGTAGTTCTTCATTTCGATTCCTCATCATCTTCCAGCTCTGGAAGCTGGCGTAGCAGTGCTGCCAATTTATGGTTCATCTCGCGAACTTCAGCGGCGATATCCTGTTTGATTCTGTCTGTTGTTTTACGCTTCGGACGTTCAAAGCCGAAATAGTCGCAGAGGAAATAAAGCAAATCGTCGGGACGCGTTTCTTTCATCAGTACCAGCATGTTTTCAATGCTTAATCGCACATCCGTATTTTCCGGCGACATTGCGCGCGAAAGAAGTGATTTGGCGGTTTCAGACTGACGTCCAGGATAAAGAGATGACGCAATAGATTTTTTCGTTTTTCCGGAATAAGCTATTGATTTTTCAAGGGCATCATAAGGGCCATCATAAAATAAATATTCCGGTTTCATCATTTCTTAAATGCTCCGTAACTTAGTTTAATTGAGTTTAAGCTCTCGTTTCTGGCAAAAAAAATTTAAAAACATTGAGGAGCGTTTTCTTGAACTACTTCACCTTTGCAGGCTTCACTTTCACCGGTTTCACTTACGCCGTAAAATTCCGGCCAAAATTCTTCCTTTGTGACGCCCAGGGCGTCACAAATACGCTGATGCGTCTTGGGATTTTTGTTGATGCCGTGCATGACTTTGTAAAATCCCATGAAGGTAAAGCCTATTTTTCTTGCCACTTTCATCTGCGTCATATCGGCCTGCAGAATGATGACTTTCCTGTTGATTATGTGCCGTTTCGATGTTAGCATCTATAAACTTTCCTTTGATGTTGTTTAGGTTTATGCCTAGCTTGTTAATGTGGAAGAATGTATAAACAAGTATGAGAATGTTGTCAAGAGAATATTCGCATATATCTCATAATATTCTTTACGGTATTTTAAATGATTGAAAATATAAACGAAAAATGTCTCAGGACGCTTGCTAAAAAAATAGGAATCAATGATAGTCATGGATGGAAATCTGCGTTACAAAAACGCCTTATGCAGAAAAAACCAAGTATTATATCTACTTGGATAAAAAGGGGCATGCCAAAAGAATTCGAGAATATTCTCGCTATGGCTTCTATTGATATTAAAATATGGCATGAAATAATTGAGAATGTTAACAATGTTGGCAAAACCGGACAAGACGAAATGCTGGTCGATAAAGAAGCCGGTGAAAAATATAAAGAAAATTTATCTGAAGCAATATCAAATCATTCAACGAAAAAAATTCAATCTACCTACCATATAAACACTCCTGCACAACCGTCATTCAACGATTACATCGATCATACCTACGCCATTCTGCAATCCTCCTCCGTTTTCAGCACTGCGCTGAAAAGTAATATCGAGGCATTCTATTTTGGATTGAAAATCAACCAGGATTTAGACGCCGCCCATAATTTATTGCGTCAGCATGCAAAGCTATTCCAGGCGCAAAACCAAACGATAGATAATTTAAAAAGCAAAATAGACAATCTGGAAAAGGAAAATAAAAACCTGAAAAATAATAATGATAATCAGGAAGCGAGGATAAAAGCGATTGAAGAGAGGCTCCTAGCGATCAAAAGCGCATGATAGTCAAACTGATTCGGCCGGAAGTATACAAACAGGGAAATTGCACGATTTATAAACTTTTTAAACAATTTTGTCTGGCGGCGCTGATGGCGGAAGAAATCATCCGGCGAGCGTTGCCGGCGCTCCTCTTTTTCCAGATCTAATTCTAAACCATTTGGTACGAATTACCGATATTCATTAAGCTATTTTAAAAATAATTTTTTCCTGGATTCCCCGGTCAAGCCGGGGAATGACACAATTGAATAAAAGGTGAAATAAAATGGCTTTAAAAAAATGTAAAGACTGCGGGAAAGAAGTGAGTGATCAGGCGGGGAAATGTCCACATTGCGGGGCACCAGTGCAGGCGGGCGGCGTGTATGCCATGGCGATATTGATCGCTTTCTTTTTTGTTCTGATAATGATCGGCGTTGCGCTTAGATAGACGCAGAGGTTAAGATTGCCACGGCATCTGAGAGACGCCTCGCAATGACAATTTTATGTTTTTACCGCATAATCTCTATATCGATATAGCATCTCCTTATCTCATCATCGGGGATACCATTCAGCGAATACACCATACTTAATGCCTCCTTAATTTTTGTTTCTAATTCGGCGGTTCGCCCTTCACTTATCCAATCGCACCCACTAGATCCGCCTTCCGGCGATATCGCCTGGGCGTGCACGAACACTGTTCTCTCCGAGGCAAACGCATAAGAATTATCTATCGTGGTAGTATTATGCTGTTCACTATGCCCCGTACACTCCACGAACTGAACTAGAAAGATGCTGGCAATGGATTCATCGCTGTATTTGCTGTTCACCTTCGAGTCAAACCATATATTATTAAAGGCGTGACAATCATCTGCGGTTGCCACATGAGGCAATATCCAGCGAAAACTGTTGCCTGCCCCTTGATGCGGAATGGCTATGCCCGCTGTGTATCCTTGCTCATACCAATTCGGGATAAACGTCAATTCTCTTACGATACCAACAGCGTCATATTCATTCGTCATATCAACAGCGAATTTATTCTGAGTAAACGTCAGGTTAAACGTCCCCATACTCCCGAACGGGCTTATATAATCATCCGTCTGTTCTACCGTTAAGTTCAACGGGCCCCATGTATCAAACCCGGTTGAGTTGCCCTCCGACGTTCGGCTTACCCTTAATCCTGTTTTCGATCCGTCCAATGCCGAACTGTACGCCACACTATTCGGCGATATCGGTAATTGGTAACTCTGCCCTCCCACGGTCACATATCCCGTATAGATAGCTCCCAGTTCATACCCATAATGAGCAATGCTGTTTAGCTTTCCTATCCCCCACAAATCATAAATGACGGTATCATCATATGCCGTATCGGTAAGTTCTTCTGCGGGCCAATTAGACGCGGATGATCCCTCATAAATAGGCATTGCAACGATGTACGTTCCGTCCAACAGCCGTTCAATCACAAATAAATAGTCCGATGTATAACCTGCAGTCACCATCGTACCGTATATTCCTATCTGGCTCAGCAGGTCCTTCTCAGATTCCACCATGTTCTTTGTTTCATACCACTCGGCATAGTTCTCATCATCCGTATCCACCGGCCCGTAAACTACCTCTCCTGTTGTCGGGTTCCAAGCGACCGCCACTTGCTTTTCATATTCTCCGCCTCCATCCAATAGATTTTTATACAAGGTTATCGTAAATATGACGTACTCCTCACACGGCTTAGGATTGCTTTCAAAACCTATCACTTTTGGAGTTGTCCAATTCTGGCCGGTGAATTGAACTACTACCCGGTCGCCGACAGTAAACGCCCGTGCATTGCAGGTCAGATAGGTAACAGGCACCCGGACAAGAGTAGATGACGACGGGTTGATGTTTAAATCCTGTACGGAACTCAGGGCCGCATCAAGGGCTACGTCGCAATAATCCTCTCCGCTGTATAAGGCTGTGATCGTACCTATGCGATATGTAGGCTTCCAGCGTTGCCAGCCCGGAAATCTCGCCATGTTCAGGAAATAGCCCGCAGATGTTGAAGCCATTGCCGGCTGAAACTGGTGTTTGAACGGATCGGCGGAACCGCCGGGATAGATGATTATATCATCGTCCGGTTCGCCGTTCGGTTCGATGGTTCCGACTTCGGCCCCGGCTTCCAGATCCTCCGTAAGATCGGCGCACCATACGCCTTCGACGGTATGTGCAAGCGGAATTGCTTCCAGCAGGGCTTTCTGTTTGGTTTTGGATTCTTTTTCCTGCAACAATAAAGAATAGGTGAAATATTTTTCCTGCAGGGCTTTCATGGCTGCAAGACAGGCGGATTGCGCTGACTCAACCTCAGTTTTTTTAGCCTGACCGAGGCTGTACTGGCCAATGATGGTATCCATGGCCGCTTTTTTCGCATTATAATCGGCCTCAGCGGTTGTTTTATCTATCAGGGCGTCTGATATGGTCGTTTCCAGCAATGGAAGCCGAACGTTGATTTTGGCGATGTCCGCCGTTATCCTGGTGGTGTGTTCGATCAGTTCGATGCTGTAAAGTCCCTTGTCACCGCCGGATATGATTTTTGCTTTTCCCATTTCTTTCCTTCGGAAAGAAGGTTAAGGGATAAAGGAAAATGTACTTGCTCCTTGAACCTCGAACCTTTCTCCTTCGTTTTTACACTTCCGTTACCTGCATGATCGCCTGTCGCGTGTCGACTGTGTAGGAAATCTGGCCTGCAACGATTGATTCCGTTCCATAGATCGCCGTATCGCCGACCCGCAGGAATATATCCGGTTTAGCCCTGAATGTCCGTTTTCCGTCCGTCTGCAGGCCGTAATATGATACTTCTTCCAGATCGACCAATTTGGGGCTGGATGAACTGGTGGTTTTATGGCCGCTAATTGTTGCGGAATCGCTGCGGCCACCGCGGGCAATTTGCAGATTCTCATAATCCACCCGGATAATTTCTTCCGCCTGTATTGAGCCGTCGTATAATTTATAGCCCTGCTTGATGATGATGTCCCCGTTCGTCCGAGCAGTGATGTCTGTGATATATGCCAATGAATTCGGGATCACACAGGCTAGGTAGGAAGGATCGCCGTCGCGCAGGGTGGATTGGAATGAGGATATCGGGATTACCAGATCATCAAGTCCGTCGGCATCTCCCGTTAAAATGCATAGATAGATGTTCTGCATCTTATACCGGGCGTTTACTCCCACGATCCAGTTTTGAGATGGCGAATAGGCGGCTATTTCAAGGCCGGATGACAGGGGAATAATTGTCGCCGCCGGGCCGAAAGCTGGGGCGTATCCGGCAAGGATCAATGCGCCGGCTGCGGAAAGGTTCAGTATCTGGTAATGACTCGGACTATGCCCGGCAAGAGTCAATCCCGCCGCCGGAATATCGGCGAAAGCCGGGCCGAACAATGGAGCATGTCCGGCCAGTGCAATGGACTCTGCAGGAATGTTTGCCTGTAGTATGTAAGATGGATTATATCCTGTGAGCGTTGTATGGCCCGTTTCCGCCTCTATTTGAGCCACGCCGCAGCCGGGGGCATGCGCCGTCAATGTAACATAACCTGCAGGAACCAGTGCAACACTGCCTGTCTGGGTGGGAACATATGTGGCAAGAGTTACATGCCCGACTGTTGTGATTTCCGTGCTGACAAACGAGCCGCATTCCGGTACATAGGCGGTCAGCGACAGGCTCGCGGCCGGGATCGATGCGGTTTCCTGCATCGTCGGAGCATATCCGGCCATGGATATCGTCGCCTTTGGAATGATGACTCCTGTTGAATAGCAGGCGGGAGCGTAGCCGGATAAAGACAATGAGGCTACCGTCGAAAGAACTGTCGTTTGGACGCCTTCGGACTCCCAAATAGCTTCATCGACATTTAATAAATCAAGAAACTCGAAATCATTAAATATATTGCTCAAGGTATGACCCTTTATACGTTAATTAAGTGATACCCCATTTATTCACAAAGTACGCGGTAAGCGCCGCGATCTCAGAAGCGGTCAGGCTTCCCGAATAGGCTACGATCTCCGCTAAGTGCAGAACAAACTGAAGTGACCCGCCGTACTGCGATAGTATCTTGTCCGCACGTAAATTTGCCGACGTCGCCACTGTAATAACCGATCTCCATGATGTTGACTTCGTAAGGTTCGCCGTGGTAATTCCCCCGGTATCTGAATTTACGTAATGCGTTGCGTTTCTCAAGCTCAACGGGTTATTGGCGTCATTGGCGTACAGTTTTGTCGCGTCACTACCTCCCCAAAAATCATAATATGACGAATGCCCTATCCACTGCTGGTATCCAGCGGTTGCCTCATAACGCATAACGTAACATAGTGTCTGAATGTTCGATACCGCCGAATCAAAATTCATCACATCATCGGTCCCATCAAACTTCAGCGTGCTTACCGGCCTACCGTCATCATAATATAATGGCTGATATGTCGCGTTCCCGGTCAAGTCATTCCCCAACGAGCCCCTATCAGCGACCGCCGACACATAGCTGCCATTAAATGTAAGCCCATCCGAATATGCCATATCCCACCAGAACAACATCGATGCCGATACGTTCATCGGTGGCAACAAATCAGATGCTGTAAGCGCATCTTCCAGAGATATGCCCAACGTTCTTAATCTGTCATGCCTCGGGATCAGGAAGCTTGTTTTACCGTCTGCAGCGACCATCTTCCCCAGCGACAACCCCTTAAGCGCTATCCTGTCCCGGTGCGGAGATACCAGATAATTTGCCGTTGCCGCCTGTGCCTCTACTCCGTACACCTTAATTTCCGTAAAGTAACTGTTCGCGGCTCCGGGTTGCGTTGCAATGCCCGCGCTATCCGTCCTGATTTTTACATACCGGGCGTCGACCGCGGTATCAAGGATAAGCTCCACGTAAAAATAAGGGGCCGTCGTGACATTGATTGTCGGTGCATCAAATGTCTGCCTAAGCGTCCATGCCGAACCGTTATCTGATGTATAGATGCAAAAGCTATCACTGTTCGTGTTATAATAAGACGTAGGGGTGCTATACCCCTTCAGATATAGACGGCACTTCTGTATCGTCTTGGCTACTCCCAAATCACATCCCAAGGAATCATTTGAATCCAGATAATTCCCGACTTCAGTTTCTTCATTTCCATCAATAGCCCCCGCCGCTGTATTTAACGTCGACGTGGTTGGGGATGCATCACTTTCAAGCAGCAAGCCGCCCGTTGCCGTAAATAACTCAGACATATTTTAATCCGTCATTGAATTAACAAAGCCAGTTAATGTCACCACGTCCGCCGTATCCGCATATGCTTTGACGACCGCGCCGTTTTGAAGGATAAGCCCCGGTATGACAGGAATAAGGCCGGATTTGTAAGGTATGGTTACTTTAATGTCATTATCCGGCGAAGTTTCACCGCCGAATTGCACCGTCAAAACGACATTAGCGGTATGCGAGTTATAAGCCCACAACCAGACTTCATCGAACGTACCCGCTGTCGTTCCCGATACGGCTGTATGTATAGTTGTTGCAGGGCTGGAGCCTATTTTTATTCCCTTGCCGTCCGTGCTGCCCGACAATTTGCGTTTTACTGCTGAACTGGACATTTCTTATCTCCTTGGATTGCCGCGCCTTGTCAGGCAAGGCTCGCAATGACATTTATTTTTTGGATTCCCCGGTCAAGCCGGGAAATGACAATTCACTGTTTACTATTCACTGCTTTTACGCCTTCGAAATGTCGAATATTCCGGCGGCGTTCCACTGTACTTTCCAGTCTACGCCGGAAACGACAATATCCGCGGGACTGGTGTCAAACAGGATGTAGGCGATCAGCGGATCGACGATGGCCGGGGAACCGGTTGACTTATTTGCGTATAAAATACCGTATCGGAATGTCGCTGTTAAGGCCGTAAACGTCAGGTCTGCGGCGTCAAATACCGTTTTCGCCGGGGAATCGGTAAGCGTAACCGTTTGGCTGGTCAAAGCAGAACCGCCCTGGGTATAGCCGCTGCCGGATGCTTCCGGGCTAGGGCTGGCCGTAATGTCGCCGAAAATGTCCAGTGTAGCGTCCGCTGTCCAGGAACTGGTTAAAAGAGCCAATTTGATCGTGTCCGTCTCCAGGTTGATGATTCCCTTGGCCAGATATTCCGTCAGTTTATTGAACAATGTGATTGAACTTGCCATGATTTATCCTCCAATTTCTTCCGTTAAATTTATTACCAGCACCGCCGCGCCTTCGGAATCCACATATATCCGTCCGGGAACGCCGATAAACGCCGATTCCGATGTTGTTACCGTGATTTCGTTATAGGTCTTCACCAGGTAGGTCAGGAAATCGATTGTTTCCTTGGGCGCGTTCGGAACTCTGAGAGTGATATCCCGGTCGCCGACTGCATAGCCGGTGTCATAAACGGATACGCCGCCGTCAAGCGTGGCCGTTCTGGACATCCGGCGCTGCAGATCGGTATTGGTGCAGATGTATTTCTGATCAATTTCGTCGTCTCTGAAGATTCGTGCGCCGTTCAGGTCGTATATTCTGGTTGATACTCCAATCATTCATACCCCCGTTCCGACCAGTAGTTGAGCGCCTTCGGCGTTCGCGCGGATCTGGATGGCCGCCAGTATTTCAAACATGAAGGCTTCCAAATGCGGCTGCAGGCCCGCTCCGTCGATCTGGATCATGGCCGATCCGCTCCTTAACGCATCCGTCCGGGCGTTCAGGTTGTCAATCTGTGCTTCCACCAGTTTCTTTTGCAATTCCAACGCACCGTCCCGGCGCTCCGCTTCGGCTTCGATCAGATCTTCCAGGGTGGAGCTTACGCCCTGGCCGGATTTGTATAATTCCACGTAACTGTCCACAAATGACGTCATTGTCGTGCCGGTGGATGTTATGGTGTTGTCCACGCTCTTGAAGGCCGCCTCGATCTGCTTCGTACCGGCCTCGATATTGGCAATGTCGATCTTCGCTTTCCATTCGATGGATTTCTGGATGATGTCGGCGTTGGCCTTGACTGATTCGGCGTTCAGCTTGACATCAATGCTTTTTTCCTTGGGAATCGCCGAATTGATCTTTTGGGTAAGTTCGGTGCGGCCATTTTCATCCTCGATATAGCCGACAACGATGTATCTTTCGTCGTCCTTCGGGAACGCCTTGTTTACTTTCTCTTCGACAACAACAACATCTTTCCCAATATCGCTGATAGCCTGCTTGATTTCGTCCGCGCCTTCAAACTGCCAGAGAGTCTGCTTTTTCTCCGGGATGTTTGCCATTTCCTTGTTGGCGACGGAAACCTTTTCCTGTGTCTGTTCAGCCTGCCCTCCAAGATTGGACAAGCCGTTGATCATCTTGTCCAGGCCGCGGCCGGCGTCTTCACCATTCTGCAGGAAGGATTCTCTTATTTTCATTCCCGATTCTTCGACGGTGTCGCGCATGTTCTGGAAAGTTGTGCTGAATTTGCCCAGCGCTCCCAGGCTCAATGAGTCCAGAAACTGCAGAAACGTCTTTTCGAGCAGGATGATAGCCATGCCGATGCCGTCGAACAGAATCTGCAGGCCGTTCCACATTATCTGCGATCCGCCCGCGATGGTATTGAATACGCCGGAAACGCTCGCGCCGTATTCTTCCATGGCCTTGACCGCGGCGACCAGGCCCAGCCCCATGCTTTCCGCTGCTTTGCTGAGCGCCAGAATTGTTCCCGTCATTTTCTTCGTTTCTTCGTCGGAATCGGCCATGGTAAGAAGAAAATCCGCTATGGCCGTGAAGAAAGGCCGAAATCCTTCAACCATCCCTTCTGTGACTTTAATCAAGCCCGCTATGCCGTCGATGATCTTCTGGATGAATTCATGCAGGTCCTCCACGTCGGTCAAATCGAGGTTGCCCAGATATTCGCCGAACGCACCGCCCAGATCCTTGACGGCGGATATCAGCTTGGAGAAATCGAGTCCCTTCATGGCTTCCGGCAAAGCCTTGGCAACGCCTGCAAACCATGCCGAAAGCCCTTTGGACGCTTCATTCAGGGATGCAAATAGAGGATCGAAAGCGCCCTGTTCAATGGCCGTATGAATGCCTTTCAAGAGATCGCCGATGGAACCGGCAATGCCCGCGCCGGACGCCTCCAGTTTCGTGCCGACGTCAATCAGCAATACCTGGGCGATATTGGCCAACATCTGGCTTTGATTACGGAAGGTGGCGACCATTTTTTCATAGGCGGCGGCGGAGCTTCCGGTGGAATTCTGTATTTGATCAAGAGCTTTGTTGAAAAATGCCATGCCGTCGCCGGTCAGCTGCATGGCGCCGTTCAGGGCGCGGACTTCGTTGAACAGCGTCGCCATTTTATCCGCACTGCCGCCGGTCGCCTTCATGACATCGGCTATTATTCCTTCAAATCCTCTGGCCTTTAATGCCGACGCGCTGAAATCCAGCCCAAGCGCCGCCGCAGCTTTCGCCGCTTCCTGGGAGGGCTGCACAATCGTCGTAATAACGCCCTTAACCGCGGTTATGGCTTCGGATGTTTCCATTCCTTTCGCAGTCAGCGTCGCTATGGCGGCGGACAATGACTCAAAAGAAACCCCAAAATTGGCGGCGATACCGACGACCTGTCCCATGGACTGGCCAAGACTGTCAATTGTTTGCTTGCCAATCAGGGTGGAGGTGAAAAAGACGTCGTTCAGGTGCCCGACGTCTTTGACGGAATAGCCGTAGGCGTTCATCGTGCCGGTCAAAAGATCGACGGTGGTGTTTAAATTGGCGTTGTTGGCGACGGCCAGTTGCTCCGCCTTACCCATGAATTCCAGAGAGTCGCCCCATTTGATTCCGGCCTGCGCCGCCGTGTATAACGCCGCGTTGATGTCCGTGATGGATTTGACCGAACTTTCGGAATAGCTAAGAACCTGGTCGCGGTATTTTGTCAGATCACCGCCCGTGGCGTCAACGGATGTGCTGATCAGGGCAAATCCCTGGTTGAAATCCGATGATGCTTTGATCGCCAGCGCCATTCCACCGACCACCAGAGCGGCCAGGGCCGCATCGACTTTTAAAACGCCGTCGGCCACTTTAGCCAGCGGTTCGGTGATCTGACCGGCGACAAAGCTCAAGTTTTCGAATTTACCGGCAAGCTGCGTGGCGGAACCGGTAAGCGATTTATCTTCGCCTTCAAAGATTATTTTTACTGTTTTTTCGAGATCGGCCATGTTTTTTAATCCACCCTAACCCTCCTCGCGCCACCTTCAGGTGGTTAGAAAAGGAGGGGATGCTGGTTAAGATTGCCACGGCGTCTGGGAGACGCCTCGCAATGACAATTTATTTCGCTTTAATCGACTGGTAATATCTTTCCCAGAGGCTTATTTCTTCAGGGGTCAAATATCCCTGCGGAAAGATGTCCGGCCTCAGTTCATAGAGAAATCTCCCCCTGGCATAGCCTAAGGCAAGGCTGGCTCTAATTTCTGCGTCCTGCCAGAGGGCGTCGATTTTCCCGGCACTTGGCCCCTTCCTGAAAGTTCCATGATCTTGTTGGTGATCTGGTAAAACTCAATGGGGAATGTTTCGCAAACCTTCACGGCCAGATCCAGAGAACAGACCGGATCGACCGACCCGGCGACAAGGTGTTCGATGCGTTTGGCAATATCCGCCGGCGTGTCCTTGCCCACGCCCAAAACATCCTTGGCCGCTTCCACCGTGTCTTTCGTTACGGTAGTCATTAAGCCGGATATAAGCTTGTTGACGGATTCCCTTTTTGTAGCGGCCTCCGCGCACCTGCCTATTTCCTGTCCGGTCAGCCCCCTCACAACCCATTCCAGCTTGCTGTTTTCCTCAAAAAATTCCTTCATGTCGGGAACTGGCACCGCCTCGTTGCGGTGTTTGAAACTTGTCTGCAAAAATTTGTTGACGTCAAATGCCATGTTTTCTCCTGAAAAGGTTCAAGGTTAAAGGTGAAAGGTTCAAGGCGCAAGGCGCAAGGATAAAGGTAAAGGTACGATAACCTTTAACCTTTATCCTTTTTCCTTTGTCCTTACGTCGTTGTCACTTCCACCGCTGCCTCTTCGGCGCTGATGGTGCAGGCGGCCTGGATCTGGTCGCCCGCGGGGAAGGTACGCGATACGCCAAAAATGCCCTGTTCCAACATGTACGGGGTGCTGTTGTACCGGCTGGGGAAGAACTTGAACCAGAGGTTCTTTCCTTTCTGGGCGATCAGGGCATCGGACAAGCCGTCATTCAGGTACGCGGTAAACGTGCTCTGTTTGAGGCTCTTACTGGATGAACCGAGCGTCTGGCCGTAAATCTGCGTAGACGACACGGAATAGGTTTCTTCCGCCGGAACAAAATCAGATGATTTCTGCACATCGGTGAAAGACGGCGTGTAGTATTCCGCATAGACTTTCTTAGGTACCGGGCTGACCGGCGACGCTTCGGAGTGAATCAGGGGCAGCGCGGAGGTGAAAAGCACTCCGGCATAGCCGAGAGCGCCGTTTTCCACGTTCGACCGCTTGACTTCCCAGGTGGGGTAATCGTAGCGTTCGGAGCTGGACCCGACGACCTGCTTGATTTCATCGGCGGTGATGACGCCGGCTGAACTGGACGACAGCCAGACCTGACATATTTCAATGGATGTCGGCAGGATGTAGGGAGGTCCGCCCGCCGCGCCGCGAGTATCGGAAAAGGCGGTGTGCTCCGTGCCCTTGATGGCGGCGATTGCGCCCGCGTCGGTGACGGTCACGGAATATTTGACGTGGGTCGCCGTGGGCCGGGCAATGGCCAGATCGGCCGAGGCATTGACCGAAGTCAAAACGCCCGCCAGATAACAAGTCAAGGCGGCGATATCGATAACGTTGTTGCTGCCCGACGCGGCGATGGATGCCAATCCGCCGGTCACCAGGCCATTCGGTGTGACGACCGGCGTATATCCGTCCACGTTGCTCCATAAGGTGCTCGCGCTGCGGAAATCAAGGTGATCTCCCTGGTCGGTCAACGCGACCGCCGCGACTTTGTTCTGTCCGGACTCGTACTGTATTTTTGCATTTTCAGCTGTTGCCATTGTTTATTTCCTCCTTTAAGGTTCTTGTTTTTTGTTCCTGGATTCCCTGGTCAAGCCGGGGAATGACAGATGATGATATAGCGGCGCGGATGTTCCGGGCTCTTATGCGTTTCGACAATCGGCCAGTATTGGGCCATGTTCGCCGCCCAGCCGTCCGTGTCCATTTTGATCGTTGTACGGTCCTTGCCCAGGCGGACATCCGGCCAGTCGTAAACCTCAACGATGATGTTCCTGCAGGTGCGCCGCATTTCCCGCTGAATGGCGTCAAGCTTATCCGGATCCACCAGCATGAGGACATTGATGCAGATTCCCCAGTCGGCAACCGGGAAGCTATCCGGGAGTTTTTCGAGGGGCGATACGGTATAGGTGAGTTTTTCCCCGATCAGCTTCCTGGCCGGTTCTTCCAGCGCGTTGTCGGCAAAATCGACCATGTTGATCTTGGCGCAATGGCCGATCAGCCCCAGTTCGGCGCGTCCCGTTCCCGAACCATAATCATTTACTTCCAGCCCGGCTGGTATGTGTCGCTTTAAGAATGGGACCAGTCTCTCTGAAGTTGATCCCAGGCGATATTGGCCCTTGTCCCAAATTTCAAAGAATTCCTTGCTCCACGTTTCACTATTTTCCATTATCCTTTAACCTTATCTCCTTCATGTGTTCAGCCATTCTGCTGTCGGTGCGCCGACGAAATCCCGCGTCCAGCCGGACATTGAGCGCACATAATCTTTTATTTCGTTGATTTTCGCTTCCCAGCCTTTGCGAAAGATCTCATAGCTATTGCCTTTGTCATTACTGCCGGTGAGGGGACAGCCGCAGACGACGATCTTTTTATATCCTTCCTGGATTCCGGCATGGACACCCAGAAGGGCGGATGATCCGGAAGGAACGCCGACCAGGGGAATGATGATATTGACAAGGCCTTCGTGCTGCTGATGCGATATGATTGTCCAATTCGTGTTTCCGCCCTCTTTGGCCCGGCGCTCTTTGGACATGACTATTTCCGAAGGATGGTAGGTGGCAAAATATTTTGCCGGAAAAAGACATTTATCGACGGAATCGAAGCCGATGAGCATGACGTCGCAGGCTGTGCGATCATTGCCGTAGGAATACATGGGAAGCATTCCCTGATAGATCGAGGACAATGCCGACAGATCGTCCCCGACGCAGGGAGCGGAGCCGACGATTACTAAGATTTTGTTGTTAATTTTCATAATTTCTTCCTGGATTCCCGCTTCCGCGGGAATTACAATTAAGCTATTCACTATTTACTGCGTGTATGGATCACCCTTTTTTGTATGATAAGTTACGTCTACGGTAATATACGCGCCGGCCGTCTGCATGCTTTCATCGGGATATTCGTCGGTGCCGCCGCCCGTATAAACAAGAGAATCGATATAGGCGGAGCGGTTCCAACCGGTAGGTGGGCTGGTTGTGGTGTCATATTGTGCCAGGATGCACTTTTTCAAGTCGCCCAGGATTTTTTCGGCAATTACCGAAGCATTTTCCAGCGCAGGCGGGCTTCCGACCAGAGTGCGCTTGGCTATTCCTTCTATCTTCATCTGCATTTTACAGTCGGTTTGACCGTAAATGTCTTCCCCCTTTTCCGCACCAGGCCAGAGATCGGAAATAGGCAGGTCGCCAGGATCAACGCCTTTTTGTGCGCGCAAAACTTTAGCGCCGATATTGGTGTTGTATCCGTTGGCTGTGGTGATAACGGCTAAGCGGGATAAAAAGTCTTGGATGATTGTTTCGCGGATTGTGTCCATTTCCACCTCCGTCACTTCGTGACACCCCGCCAGCGGGGGACAATATTATAGCTTGCTCAGTTCGTAGTCGGTTTCGTGCTGCAGGTTGCCATGCAGGCGAACACCGGCCTTGGATAATACGTTTTTCATTACCGGCTCATTGCTCATGATGTCGGGCACGCGCGGGCCGTAAAGCTCTTTGATCTTCAGCCGGTATTGACGGGGCAAAGCGGAATAAGTCATTTTCGGGTTGACCGGCTTCTTAGCTCCGCCGTGCCATTCGCGCCAGAAAACACCCTTGTGGCCGCTTTTCATAGTCGAGATAAAGGCCGCCGGCACTATCTTGCGGGAGCGGTCCTTGCGCACCTGGACGGATACGCCTTTTTTTGTTTGGTGGGAGGAATAATCGATCAGCGCCAGGGGCTTGCCGGTGCTCGATATTGCGGCGGTTATGTTGCTGGTGGTCGCTTTTTGAATTTTAAATGTTTCGTCTACGGCTGCTTTTTTCGCGGTGATAATCGCGCGGATCTCGGCGGAGGCGTCGGTTTTGACGCCGGTCAGTGTCTTGTTCAGCGCCCGGACTGTGACGCGTTCAGGAAGGCCTTTAATTCCTCCCAGCATGCTCTGCACATTCTGCAGATCTGCTTCATCGATTTTAATGGTAAATGTTCCGCTCATGTTCTTTCCTAGATTCCCGCCAGTGCGGGAATGACTATTCACTATTTACTGTTTTTTACGTTACGATCATCTTGACGGTTATGCCGTCGTTTTCTTCTATCGATTGCACGGTGAATATCTCCGCCCCAATGGCGAAGGTGTCGCCGCGATCCGGCTCGTTGATTATCTCCGCGAGTTGCGCTTCTATCGTTGTCCCGCGTTCCCAGACCTGGGCCTGCATTGATGTCGGCTGCATCAATACGCTGCGATCCAGCAGCACCCGGCAGGGAATGGCCACGCCGCCTGCAGGCGTGAAGGTAGCATCCGCGCCCACGGCGGAATTAAAGATGTCAGCTACGGCTTGAGCAAAGGGATCTGTCATGATTATTTTGCTACTCCCCTGGATTTCTCCCACGAACGCATGCCGGCAATGCCCAGCATGGCGAAAAGCATCTGAATCAGGACGCCGGTATCGGTAACAGGTGCATTTACTCCGAAGGCCTTCAAGATTGGTTGCAGCAGGGCGGAATAAAACAATCCGGAACTGCAAACCCAGCCGACAGACGGGCGCCATCCGGAAACGAAAAGATTGGATGATTTTGCTTCTTCCAGGTTTACTTCCGATTGCTTGGCCAGGATGGCGAATTCGTTCTCCAGTTCCTTCAATTCTCCCTGCTGCTGAAGCTGGAACATGGCCAGCTTTGCTTTTTCGGCCTCATTTTTGTCGGGAAATATTTTGTCGAGCACCTTCGAGCCAAAATCAAACACGCTGCCAATTCCTGTGATGTCCGACCCCATAACCACCTCCGTCACTTCGTGACACCCCCGCCAGCCCTTCGACTGTGCTCAGGACGAACAGGGGACAAATTACTTTTTCTTTTTCCTTTTTTGCCGCTTTTCTTTTTTCGCGGTTTCCTTGCGCCGCACGGTTTTGGTGATCATCCTGCCTCCGCAAAAGTTCCACCTGCATCGGCGTAGGCTTTTTTTAAATCGTTCATTGAATTTTCATGCTGCCCGTAACCAGCGCCCGGCAACGATGCCCAGATATTGCGGCATTTCCTGACAGCATCTTCAAATCGTCCGGCATCAACATCTTCCAGGGCATTCTGTTCCCTGATCTGCTGAATGGCGATTTTGTCCTGGCTGGCCGGTGAAAAATCAGGCAAGTTAAGTTGCTTCTTATAAGCATCGTAATACCGCGACAAAAGCTGATATCTTCCTGCAGCGGTTGATTTCAGCCCTCTTTTATTGAGAACAACAAGTTTCCGGGGGTGATCGGCATAAGAAGAGAATAATCCGCCTCCTACAATTACATTATAACCGTTGTCTCCGTGTCCCTTCGTGCCTTCGGATACGGCGATCATGTCCAAGAATGCTTTCCGGTTATTTTCCATTTTAATATCCTTTGTATTTCATGCCCACTGCAGCGACGAAGCCGCCGATAATGCCGCCAACAAACGCAAAGCATTTGTCCATGAATGTTCGATTTTCCAGGCTGATAATTCTTGCATTCAATGAATGCAGAGTCTTATATATCGCCCATGATTGCTGTTCCGGCGTCATGCCTTCCCAGTCTTTTTCATCCAGTACCAAAAATCCTTTTTCATTCATTGGCCGGGCTCCCAGAGTGGTTCATGAAGCCTGCGCTTTGGCTGGTGCAGGCTCCATTAATCAGAATTATAATACAGTCATTTTCACCAGCACACCGGGACGGGTGCAGATCGGGAGCGGATTGGATTCGATATGCAGATCAACCCAGCGGCCCATGGCTTCCAAAACCTGCTTGACGTAAAGCTCGATTCCGGGAGTGTTGACGGCCTCAATGAAATTACCGGGGGCGTAAACCTGTTTGAATGTGCTCATCGTGCCTGTCGGGAAGCAATGGCCTTCACTGGCGGCAATAAACCTGCGGGAAGTTCCGTTTTCGTCAGTCGCGGTTCCCCGGTATTCCTCAAAAGTTATTCCGCCGAATTTGAAACCCTTGCGCGGATCGACGCCGGCTATGTCCGCTGCGGCCTGCCAGTTAACATAAAACTTTTCAACGTTGGGATGTCCGATCAGGGCATCGAAAAATTCCTGCGATACCAGAGCCCGCACTTCGCTCATTACTTCCCCGTATAGATTATCCTCGATATGCCGCACAACCTCGCGGCACTTTGCGGCCACGTCGGTTGTCGAGACGTAGGCGAGGGGACTTCCCGCCATTAAATTAAAATTGACTGTCTTGGCGGAAATGCCGAATTCAGTGTAGAGATTAAAAAGGGTTGACCCATCGGCATCCAGAATGATTCCCTTCAATGCGCCCATGCGCATATGTTCCAGGGTAATGGCGAATTTGTTCTTTGCCGTCTGGAGGTGTTTATTCATCACCGTAACGAGCGTTTTCATTTGATTGGTCTGACCGAATTCGCGCACTCCGGAGAATTCTTCCGGACGGATGATATCGTCCAGGGGAATATGCGGGACGGTAAATGAGCGCACGGTGCGCTTGCCCGTTTTATTCTGATGTCCGGGAGCGCCGACAGGAAGTGTTTTCAGCAGGTTCAGTATGCCGTTTTGTTCTTCAACAACTGCGGTGCGGGTTGTAATTCCCTCAGTATTATTAAAGATGCCCATCTGGTTGACCCGCCCGTACATATTCGGGAGTATATCGATTGCCGCGCAAAGGCTGACCATGTTGAATGCATCCTGGTCAAAGGGATTGATCATTTCTCCGCCCACATCGCCGCGCTGACTTTTCAATATTCTGATTACAGGACTAAATATTTTCATTTTGCTGCTCCTTTTCAATTCATCCGGATTATATGTTTATTTATAAAGTTACCAACCACCCCCGGCGCTTTGCTCAACCCCCGCCAGCGGGGGACATTTAAACTTCCGTTACGGATATGATTCCCTTCGTCAGCAACTGCGCCATGGACGCTGCTTTTTGATCGTCCGTTACGGCGGGGGAGGTGACCGGCCAGACCAGATTGGCTTCCACGATGCGGGCGTCACGGACAATGGCCACCGCTTCTTTGGCTGCCGCTGTTGCGTCGCAGGCGGCGGTTAAAATGCCGTAGGCGTCCTGAGAGCCGTCAACGGCGGTAAAGTCAATCGCGACCACCTGGTTGCTGCCTTCCTCGATTTCAATGGTAAATGCATCGCCGATCACAAAATCGGGACTGCCGTCGTTGAGGGTGAAATTGATCTGGTCATTGACATAGGCGACACCCGCTACTGCGTCGGGCAGGGCGTAGCCGTCCGGGTCTTCTACGGAAAAGAGGCCGGCTCCGGCAACGGCGTGGATGCATTTAAGGGTGTAAGTTCCCAGTTTGGCTTTGGCGCCCGCAGTGACTCCCGTACAGGTGCCGGCTCCCGTATTGCCGGCGTTGGCTGTGCCGGTTGCCGGGCAGGTTCCCAGTTTGATCTTTCCCAGCACTGCGCCAACAGCCAGATCCTGCCCCAGTTTCACGGTGACTTTTTCTCGGGACATCTGGGCGGGCATTTCTGTTTTTAAAATGTCATTGAGATAATTGCCTTCGGATAACGAGCCGCGAAGGGAATGCAATTTCCGGCGGATAAATCTTCCGATATTGGCACTCCACTGAAGCAGTAAAAGAGCCGCAAAACAAATCAAACCTGCTATAAATATTCTGTTCATGTTTTTTCCTCCTGAAATGATTTATGGGTTTATAGGCTGAGGACTGAGGACCAAGGATAAGATTGCCACGCCGTCTGAGAGACGTCTCGCAATGACATTTTCCTTCAGCCGTCAGCTATTTACTATTTACTATTTACTATTCACTATTTACTTATTTACGCTTCCCTTCGCCGCGGCCTGCGCCCGTCTACGGGCATCTTCCACCAATGGGCTCACTTCACCGGTGCCCAGGGCGGAGACGGAACTGCGGATGCCTGTTTTTCTACTGTTGCTGGCTTTGGCTTCCATGACTTTCGTCCGCGCCTCTTCCACGCTTATGCCCGACGAGACAAGGTCCAGCGCCATTTTTTCCATGCCGCCCAGCGAACAGATTTCCAGGATGGATGTGACGCGGGCGGTGACTTCTTTCTCGATTTGAGCAGCATCGACTTTTAATCCTTCTTTAATCGCTGCAAAGTCCGCGTTTTGCAGGTCGGTGGATAACTGTTCGACCGTTATGCCCAGCGCCTCCGCCATTGCTTTCAGATTCGCCTTTGTAACGGATATGACGCTTTCGGCCTGAGCCTGTGGTACGTAGCCCAGTTCAGCCATGGCCGCGGTTATTTCTTCCGCGGGTTTTCCTTCCATGATCGCCCGTAGTTCATCTGCTATTGTTTTCATTGATCCTCCTTTGATTGGTGTTTTCTTTGCTGCATCGTTTAGTGCCTGCGACCAGGGCATGACGGAATCCGCCAGTCCCGCATCCACCGCGTTTTTTCCGTGATACAACGCGGCTTCGGTTTCCCGGACGGCCTGCGGGCTGAGGCCACGGTTTCTGGCCACTGTTTTGACAAATAATTCATAGGTTGAGTTGACGAACGCCTGGGCGGACTGGAAAGCGCTGTCCGACAGGGGAGCGTGCGGATCGTAATCGTTTTTCCGGGCGCCGGCATAGATGGGGGTATATTTGACGCCAATTCCTTCATCGAATTTGCTTTGATCCATGTGCACGCAGATGACGCCGACCGATCCGGCGCTGGCGGTGCGGGGGATGTAAACCTTTTCCGCCGCGGAGGCGATGGCATAGGCCGCGGAATAAGCCATCTCGTTGACAATTGTACAAATGGGTTTAATGCCGCGGGCGTTGTAGATTTCGTCGACCAGATCAAAACAGCCGGATACTTCGCCGCCGGGACTGTCAATGTCGAAAATGATACCGGTAATGTTCGGATCGGCCAGCGCCGCCTGGAACTGCCGGCGGATCGTTTCGTATGATGTTTCGCCGAAGAGCCATTCCATGAATTCATCCTGTTTGTAGGAGAGAACGCCGCAGACCGGAATAACGGCAATGCCGTTTTGCGGGACGATGCTGGGACGATCAGCCAGAGACATAGTCAGGGCTGCCTGGTTTCCGAATACGGGTATGTTCATGCCGACATGACCGTTGAGTATGCCGAGAACAGTGTTGAGGCTGTCGGCATGGATCAACAGCGGCCTGTTCAGGATCCTTCCCGCTACTTTGACAATTGAGGTGTTCTTTCCCATGATCTTTTTCTCCTAAACCGCATCGTTGACGGTTTTTTCCGCGGCTGTCTGGATGGCGCCGGATGTGTTCGTTTTGCGCGGATCGCTGTCGAGAATCAGGCCGGCGCTGTCGGCCCGTTTATTATCTTCCGCAATCTCGACATCAACGGTTTCGACATCGTCGCCCAGCTCGGCTACCACCCGGGCGCGCGACTTGAATCCGTTGCGGATCGCCATTTGCTGCGCGAGCTGATCCTTGACCGGATCGACCCAGGGCCAGCCGTCCGGACGCCATTTGACGCGGCGATACTGGCGGCGGTGGGGATAATAATCGAGAATTCGCAAGGCGCCGCATAAAACGGCGGCATCCATCCAGCGCCATGCGATAGGACGGCAAAATTGATGAATCAGTATTTGGTATTGGAGCTGATTGACACGGCGGCGGAATTCCAGCAGTCCGGCGCGGATCGATGAATAATTTACTCCGGTCAAGTCCCCGGTGAGCTGTTCATAGGTAACGCCCATGCCGACGGCAATTTCGCGTATCTGCTGTTTGATCCAGACTTCGTAGGTGATCCCGACATCGACGGGGTTGGAAAACTTTACGTCCTTGCCGACAGGCAAAACCGGAAATGTGCCGGGCTCCAGGGCGATAATATCGTTATTGTTGCCGTCTGTGCCGATGGATCTACCGATGATCCCCGCAGCTGCGGCGTCATAGTCCAGTGCCTGGGTAATGAATCCGCCAAACATGGCCGCCGTTTTTTTGCGGACCAGTTCGGCGTCCTCATACTGATCGAGTTCATGCAGCTTGACGATGATGGACGAAAGCCAGGGACGCCCGCGCATCTGGCCGATGCGCACCGGGCTGAAGACGTGGATCATATCTTCCTTGGGAATACGGATCCGTTCGGTGGCGCTGGAAGCAAAAGAGAGAGTTTCTCCCGGGTGCTCGTTCCAGAGCCAGTAGGCCTGGCGGCGTCCCATCTGATCAATTTCAATGCCCATCCGGACTTCGTTGCCGTTGGGGGCCACGCTGTTGAACTTTTCGTCCAGGTGATCGGCTTCGAGCAGTTGCAGTTTCAGCGGAACTGTTTCGTATTCGCCGGGACTGGCGTCGATGAACCGGCAAAGGAATTCTCCGGCGTCGATCATGGCGGAGACGCCCAGGCTCTGCTGGCCGTAAAAATCGAGCAGATCGTAAAAATCGGACTCTTCCGTCCAGTCGCTCCAGAGTTCCTGGATTTCTTCTTTCAATTGCGGGTTGTCCTTGATCTGCCAGCGGGGATTGATGCCCGAGCCGATGATGTTGGCGATGTAGCCGGAAGCTCCGCCGTCAACCAGCGGGTTGTTGCGACGCAATTGCCGCGATCGGGAACGCAAGGAGTTCAAGGACGCATACAAGCTGGAGTTCGGGCCGATGGCCGACGTTCCCCATGTTCCCATGCGGCGGCCGGCTGCGGCGCCTTCATAAACTCCGGCTGCAGCGGCACGCGGAATAGGGTGCCCGTATTGGTCGACTATTTTCAGCAGAGGCACGGTCATTTTACAGGCCCTTTCCGGTTGCGGTCAGCACAAAACGTCGGGCATTGGAGGCGGCGTTGATCTCCGCCTGGATGGAATCGCGCAGGGCCTGCAGCTCTTTAATCTGGGATTGGCCGTAAGCAATGGTTTTTCCATTCACGGTTACGCTGACAACCCGTTTGCCCTCGGCCAGGGCAATGATGGCGTCTTGAACTTTTGTTAAATCAGCGGCGGTATAGGCCAAGGTGTTTCTCCTGATCCGGTTGTTTAATTCGCGGTTAGGATCGCAGAAAGAAACGGAGAATTGTAGTGGCTTGGTTGGGCTCGGTTGGGCTTGGTTGGGTTTTTTTTCAGGGCGTGATTAATTTTTAGAGGGAAATGTTAAAAAGAATGACTTAAGGCTGAAGGGGAAAAAGAAGGTTAAGGGACCTGCAGTTGATTTGTGTGTGGGGGGTACATCTACAAACAAACGGAATTGCACAGCTCTATCTTTCAAAACATACTAGTAGAAATGCTGATGATTGGTTGTAACCTGGAGTGGCTCGACAGGGGTAAGATCGGGTCACAAAAATATAGGACACCATGCTGGTTCTTTTGAACCAGGCAAGAAAATAGTAAGATGTCATAAGATTTGCGCGGTCTTTATTATCGGCGCAATGATAAATTTCGCTTGATGAAATCAAAAGGATCGTGATTTAAGATGTTATAATTTTAAATATTCAAGAAAGGACATGAAATTGCCTTGTTGCAAAGCTGAGGAATACGAATGGTGCAAAGATCTGGAAACGGTCTTCACTGATGAGGAAGGAAAGGAATATTGCGTCTTCCATGCCCCTCAGGGAAAGAAAGGCATATCTCTTGATGAATTCAATACCCTTGTCTTTAATAGGATCGAAGATGTTAAGAAATTTAATGAGGATACCCCAGAGAACCCGCAGACTTGCAACTTTCGAGGCACTATTTTCGAGGGAGATATAGACTTTATAGAAAAAGTTTTGCCTCCCATCGCTTTCGGTTGGGCGCAGTTCTCTGGAAACGCCCACTTCAGGGAGGCGAAGTTCTCCGGATACGCCGACTTCGGGGAGGCGCAGTTCTCTGGATACGCCGACTTCAGGGATGCGCAGTTCTCTGGAAACGCCGACTTCGGGGCGGCGCAGTTTTCTGGAAAGGCCTACTTCGGGGATGCGCAGTTCTCTGGAAATGCCTACTTCGGGAGTGCGCAGTTTTCTGGAGAGGCCGATTTCGGGAGTGCGCAGTTCTCTGAAGAGACCCACTTCAGGGATGCGCAGTTTTCTGGAAAGGCCTACTTCGGGAAGGCGCAGTTCTCTGGAAACGCCTACTTCGGGGCGGCGCAGTTTTCTGGAAAGGCCTACTTCGGGGAGGCGCAGTTCTCTGGATACGCCTACTTCTGGAGAACGCAGTTTTCTGGAGAGGCCGCCTTCTGGAGTGCGCAGTTCTCTGGAAACGCCGACTTCAGGGATGCGCAGTTCTCTGAAGAGACCCACTTCAGGGATGCGCAGTTCTCTGGAAATGCCTACTTCGGGAGTGCGCAGTTCTCTGAAGAGACCGACTTCATGGAGGCGAAGTTTTCTGGAGAGGCCGACTTCGGGAGTGCGCAGTTCTCTGGAAAGGCCGGCTTCAGGGCGGCGCAGTTCTCTGGAAAATCACTCTTTGACGCCACAACCTTTAAAGATGTGGTTGAATTCAACAACATTAAAATCACAGAGTCCCCTCTGTTTGAGAATGTGAACCTTGAAAAGGTCTGTTTTGTGGATACTGATGTAAGAAAAATAGATTTTATAAATTGCACATGGGGAGAAAGGGAAGGCCATTACGCCGTATATGATGAAACGAAAATTTCTCCATCATCGGGTATTTTGGAATACTTAAAATCCCTATGGAAGATCCCGGAAGATAAAGAGAAAATAATCGAAAAGACAGAAACTGTTTACCGCAGATTAAAGCAGAGATACAAAGAAAATCATAATGAGTTCGAAGCATCGATTTGGCATTACAGTGAAAAGGAAATGCAGAGGAAACGCAGCTGTCTGAGACACCTTTTCGACTGGCTATTCATCCATCTTTACTGGATTTCCAGCGGCTACGGTGAAAGGCCTCTTCGGTCATTTGTGGTGCTTTTGGCCCTTGTAGGAACAGCGTGCATCGTCCTACCGTTCTTTCCACTTCAAGGAAATGGAATTGCTGAAAACTTAAAGTTCACGGGATGGATAAACACTTTTTCCTCCGAAGAGCACGTAAAAGCCGTTATTCTGAGCGTTTTTCAATACATTACACTTCAAAGGGAAACTATCCTCTCACCTAATACATTAGATGGGGCATTTATAAAATATGCAGCCCAGTTTTTCATCCCCATACAGGCAGCCTTGTTTTTTTTCGCATTGAGAAACCGATTCAAAAAATAAAAGAGAAAAACAAATAAAATATTTGAGAGGCGTAAAAGAATGCATCAACAACGCAGGGTTTCAAGAAAGTCTTTCAAATGTACCCTATTGCATGAACTGACCCATTTCCACATGTGTCTCCGACTGGCCAGCCTTAGATTCCTGTGAAGAAGGTTTACAAACTAAGTCCATATTGAATCTTTAAAATAAAAGCATAGTCAGCGCTGGCTTGGCCATTTTTTAAAGGTATAGCCGTTATTGTTTACATACCTCTTTCCGTTCGAAATGTAGTACCCATTTGAAAAATTCCAAAATCACGAGTACAGGAAGGAACGAATAAAAAAACCTAATACCGATTTTTCAGAATTGCCGAATCAGCTGAAACGCTGAGTACATCTACAAGTTATTACATCCCTCGTGCCAAAAACTGCGTGGATTAATGTTTGTAATATAGCAATGATGTTTAAAGAGAACTGAGCTTTAACTAAGGAATATTTAACCGATTTATCATTAGTCTGGTAGTATGAATTTTTATATCATCCCCAAAAGATCGTCGCTTACTATATCCATAGTAATATATAAATATATTTTTGAGTATATTGTGTTTTTATAGTCATCCACGTATGAATATTATTATTGGAAACGGGTGTTTAAGTGTAATGGAAAAAAGAAATGTTTGACATCGAATTGCACTAAGCAGATTTAATTCTAGAACATATAAGGAGGTGATTGCGAATCAGTTTTAATCACATGGTGGCTATAAGTTTCATCAAAGCTATTAGTTTGGCTACAGATTGTCATTTTGCGATAGGTAAAGGTGGTATCCATTAATAATGGGAGGTTGACCAATGAGAAAACAAGCAAAAAGAATTTTAATTTCAATATGCATGATTGTCGTGCTTTTCGTTTTTAGCGCAGGGGCGGCTTCAGCATCATTTTTTGATAACTTCAATACAGAGAATGGAGGAGTAGGACTACTTAATTATAACAATTTCACACAATGGCAGATAACTAATGGAACGGTTGATCTTATAGGCAGTCCTGGTTTTTGGAATTATTTCCCAAGTTATGGACTATACGTCGATTTGGATGGTTCCTCCGGACAGGCTGGTATTATGACCACCAAAACTACTTTTGCACCCGGATCCTATAAATTAGAATTTCTATTGGCTGGAAGCCAACGTGGTGACACTAATACAGTAGACATTTCAATGGGAAATTGGACACAAACATTAACCCTTAATTCCTCAGATCCTTTAACGTTATACAGCTATAACATAACTATTAACACAGTGGGACCACTATCATTTCATAATCGGGGTGGTGACGATGTTGGGGCTATTTTGGATAACGTAAGCGTGTCTGCTTCTTCTTCTACCGTTCCAATACCCGCCGCTGCCTGGCTCTTAGGTTCCGGTTTGCTTGGTCTTGTGGGATTAAGAAAAAAGTTCAACAAATAAATGCTTCCAATATATTAACTTCACAGGCAGGATTAGAAATGAGGTCCTGCCTTTTTCATTATCAGATTACTGATTAGCGATTGAAAGAGTGGCTGTTTGTAAAAAATGTCGAACGCTCTCTTTCAGGAAGCAAGGGGGTTGAAAGGATATTATTTGTTGCAGGAAAAAAGTCGTAACTCGTGATCGTCCTTACAGATACTTTTAAGAATACTTCGGCCTACGACAATTTAACAAAAAGAGCCGTCCCACCAAGGAATGAGACGGCTCTTGATAAATGAATTCGCGATTTATTTTACTGTGTCCTTCAAACCCTTGCCGGCTTTAAATGTAGGAACCTTCTTTGCCTTTATTTTCAGGACTTCACCAGTTTGGGGGTTTCTTCCTTTGCGGGCTTTTCTTTTAGCGACACCAAACGTGCCAAAGCCGACAAGTGTAACAGTACCACCCTTTTTGAGAG
>JBDKUX010000121.1:0-1940 GCA_039679455.1 Smithella sp.
TTCAGTGTCCACAAGAAAAACTGCACCATGAGAAGTAAAACATGCAACGAGAAAAGTAAAGCTGCTGTTTAACCAGCACGCATCGCGCCAACCTGCTCACGCAGGTCGCGCTTCGCAAGTTACGCGCGCGTTAGCTTGACGCTTCGCGCTAGGAGATACAGATGATAAAAAAATCAGAAGGTAAAACCAGAACTGAAAAGATTCTATCAGAATTATGTGAAAACACATTCTTAAATACGTGGAGCTTTCCCAATCCTTATAATGAAAAAGGGAAAGGAAAAGAATTTTGTGATCTAGTTGCAATTTTTGAAAATCATATGTTTATATTTTTTGATCGAGAAAAAATATTGGATATAAGTGTTGATAATGATTCAAAAATACAATGGGATAGATGGAAACGAAATGTTATTGATGCACAAGCAAAAACATGTCATGGAGCTGAAAGGTATATAAAAAATGGTGGGAATTTGTTTTTGGACCCAGAATGCCTGATTCCCTTACCGATTAAATATGATTCTAAGGAAATAATCATTCATAAAGTGATAATTGCGAATGGTGCAAGCGATGCGTGTGTAGATTTTTCTGATGAAAATATAAATGGAAGTTTAGGTATTACTTATAGAAACATAGAATCGCATGATGGATTTGAATTTCCGTTTCTAATAGATATTGATAAAAATAATCCAGTTCATATATTTGATGAATATACTTTTCCATTGGTATTAAGAGAGTTGGATACATTCAAAGATTTCCTAGACTACATAACAGCAAAAGAAGATACAATTAGGGAATTGAACTTCTTGTCCTATTGCGGTGAAGAAGACCTCTTAGCTCATTACCTAATGAATTTTGATAATAATACTAAAAAGCATTTTATAGGTTCATGTTCAGAGAAATAAAATGGATTAGTAATTGAAGAAGGGGAATGGAATGGTTTTATAAAATCTCCAGCGTATTTATCTCGAAAGAACGCAAATGAAATTTCATATTTATGGGACGACTTGATAAAACATACATTAAAGAATGCACTCAAGGGAGTATTACAAGGAAATTCTGACATTTTTAATGGTAGAAGTGCTCTCTATGAGATGGCAAAGGAACCAAGACTATCACGCAGAATGATATCTAAAATAATGATAGATTCTATTAATCGATTTCCAATCAATGACAATCCTTTAATTAGAAATCTGAATTATTTTGAATCTTACTATCCCAATGTGGGATATGTTTTTCTTCAATTAAAATATACTTTGGGGCCAAATGATGATCCTGAGTTTAGAAAAGTTAGACAATTCATGTTATCAATTGCATGCGGCGCAGCAAAATTGAAATTTCCAAAACTTAAAACCGTTATTGGAATTGCGATGGATCCACCAAAGATTTCAAAGAATCATTCAGAAGATTTCATGTTGCTTGATTGTAGTAACTGGACGAAAGAAGATGAGGCATACTATAAAGAAGAAAACTTACATGATGGTTTTAAGTTTTTTATGCTCGACAGTTTAAAAACAGGAAATTCTCATGAAACTGAATTTCCAGACTCAAGATTACAAAGCTAACAACGGTTTCAACCTGACATTGCTATTGTCACGAAACTTGCTGTCTCTTCGCTCGGCAAGTTTCGCGCCAATGTACGCAATGCAGGTTAAACCAATGTTAGCCGGGCGCCTCCGGCGCTTTAATTTAAGTACAATCATAGGAGTAGCAGATGGAGTCCTATTACGATATTTTGGGTGTTAATAAAAATTCGAGTATTGATGAAATAAAACGAGCTTATCGCAATCTCGCACTTAAATATCATCCTGACTTAAACCCTAATAATAGAAATGCAGAAATGATGTTTAGAAAAATAAATCAGGCATATTCAATACTCTCAAATGCCTATAGTAGATCTCAATATGATTTAAATGAAAAAAATTCTTCAAAAGAAGAAAAAACCG
>JBDKUX010000122.1:0-5085 GCA_039679455.1 Smithella sp.
TCTGTACATGCCCGAAGAAAGGACCGGAAGCGGAAAGAATACGCTCAAACTGAATACTGGACACCACATTCTTATATTCGCCGTAGCCGTATTCACCACGCAGACGCGCATCGAAAATTTCAAAACCAGGCGAAGCAATGACAGATCCAACTTCAATCGTTTCTTCTTCAAAAGTCATTTCGTGGTCGATAGCTTTGGCAATACAGGCATCCACGCACTGATAACACTCCGAGCAAATACCGCATGAAAGGCAACGATTAGCTTCCGCAATCGCCTGGGCTTCATCAAAACCAATCCCGACTTCCTGGAAAGTAGTTTTGCGCTCTTCCGGTTTCATGAGTGGATATTTTACCCGACGAACTTTAGCTACGTCAGATAAATCAGCTTTGTCCGCCAGATCAGCAGTCCAGTCTTTTTCACGACCGGCTTTCATATCCTCGCCACGGAGATAGAGATTAATGGATTTTGCTGCTTCCTTGCCGGCAAAAACAGCCTTGACAACGGTCTGAGGACCAGTAACAACATCTCCACCGGAGAAAACACCGACAATATTTGAAGCAAAAGTAACATCATCAGCGTCGACGTTATTCCATCTGTTAATGGAAACTCCGCTTTCTTTGGTAATGAAGGACAAGTCTGCTTCCTGACCGATAGCCGGAACAATAGCATCGCATTCAACAATAAATTCCGATCCTTTGATCTCGATGGGACGACGGCGGCCACTGGCATCAGGTTCGCCCAGTTCCATACGCGTACATTCGATACCGGTCACTTTTCCGTCTTTGCCCACCACGCGCTTGGGAGCAACAAGGAACTTCATGTCAACGCCTTCTTCAATGGCCTCTTCAACTTCCTCGGCCGCAGCGGGCATTTCCGCGCGGGTCCGGCGATAGAGGATGAAGACTTCCTTGGAACCGGTACGCACCGCAGTCCGCACAGCATCCATGGCCACGTTACCACCGCCGATTACGGCAACTCTATCTCCGAGAGCAATTTTCTTCCCCAGATTAATCTGCATCAGGTAATCCACACCGTGGATAACACCTTGCATATCTTCACCGGGTATATTGAGCTTGCTGCTCTTCATAGTACCGCAACCGATAAAGACGGCGTCATAGTCGCTCTTTAGTTTATCGAAGGAAACATCTTTACCTATTTTTGTATTAAGGTGAATTTTCACACCTAAATCTTCGATGACTTTGATTTCTGCGTTGAGAACTTTTTTGGGAAGACGATATTCGGGAATACCGACAGCCATCCAACCACCCGCTACCGGTAATGCTTCGAAAACTTCTACATCGTAACCTTCAATGGCCAAATAGTAAGCGCAGGAAAGGCCGGAAGGACCAGCTCCAATAACGGCAATTTTTTTACCTTTACTTTCCTTCTTTTCCGGCAAATAACGTGTATCCGAGTTCAGATCCAGATCGGCGACAAACTGCTTCAGATGCATAATATCGATGGGATCATCCACCTTACCGCGCATACAGGCTGTTTCGCAGGGATGATTGCAGACGCGACCACAAACTACGGGGAAAGGATTGTCTTTTTTAATGAGTTTCAGCGCTTCTTTATATTTACCGGCAGCAATCAGGGCAACATAACCCTGCACGCTGATGTGCGTAGGGCAACCGGCCTTACAGGGCGAGGTTCCCAGTTTGTCTATGGCGAATCCGCTGGGGATTGCCTGCGGAAAATGGCGGTAAATTGCTTTTCTTTCACTTAAGTTACCGTTGAATCCGGCAGGAACAGACACGGGACAAGCATTGGCGCAATCGCCGCAGCCGGTACATTTATCCAGATTGACGAAGCGCGGGGCCCTGGTCATTTTAACTTTAAAGCGTCCGGGCTCCCCTTCGACCGATTCCACCGTGCGAAGGGTCCTGATTTCCACATTGGGATGACGACCGACTTCTACCAACTTGGGGGATAATATACATGCGGAACAGTCATTTGTGGGAAATGTTTTATCGAGCTGCGCCATAACGCCGCCGATACTGATCCCGTTTTCCACCAGATAAACTTTCATTCCGGAATTGGCCAAATCCAGGGAAGCCTGAATACCGGCGATTCCCGAGCCAACAACCATTACTGCACCAACTTTTTCGTTATCTTTCAGCACCTGATTACACCTCTATATTCTATATAAGAGCCTAAAAACTTTTCTGAACGATAGCCAGATTAGCTTGAGTCGGCTAACATAATTTAGCTATTCTGTCAAGGAGAGATGCCTTTATTTGTCTCATATTTGTTACAGTATCTCTTAACTTTTTGAATATATAAAGCAAAAATATTGTCTGTTTTCCAAAAGAGCCCTTTGTCTCTTAAATTCTTAAAAAAATATGCCTATTATTCTACGCCTAATGATTGCAAATGATCATCCAGCACTTGCCATATTTCGCTCTTGCCTTTCTGCGTCACAGCGGAAAAAAGAATGGGCTTTATGCCTGCCGATACATGCAAGATTTTTTCAATAATACGCCGGCGGTTGATCGCCTGATTATTGGATAACTTATCGGTTTTGGTTAGAATATACAGGTAAGGTATCCGGTAGTCCTCCAACCAGTCCCGCAAAGCTAAATCATCATCATTGGGATCGCGGCGGATATCCAATATTAAAATCACCATGGCGAGATTTTGCCTGTTTTTCAAGTAAGCTTCGATCATCTCTCCCCAGTCTCTCTTCGTGGAGCGGGAAACCTTGGCAAATCCGTAACCCGGCAAATCCACAAAAGACACAGTTTCGTTAATGGTGAAAAAATTTATCATTTGAGTTCGTCCGGGAGTATTGCTGGTCTTGGCCAGATTTTTGCGCCCGACAAGCGTATTGATCAGAGATGATTTACCCACATTGGAGCGTCCCACAAAAGCAATTTCCGGCATCGTCGCCGGAGGATAGTGGGATGGCAAAACTGCGCTTTTTACAAATTCCGCACTGGTAATTTTCATATCTAAAATCAATCCTTCCGGCTATTCCCGTTCAAAGGCAATCCCGTACTTATCCAGCTTCCGTTCGAAGGTTGGCCGGGAAATTCCGAGAATTTCACAAATCTCACCTTTATTTTTATCTGTTTCACGGATAATTTTTCTGATGTAGCGATCTTCCACTTCATCCAGCGTCAGCAGCTTTCCCGGATTGGAAGACTTGAATATTTCCTCTATGCCATTGGCATTGTCTTTTGTGCCCAGGGTATTAATAATCTCCTCTGAACCCAGCTCCGGAAAATCATTTTTTACCAATACTTGGCTTTTGGCAACTACACAGGCACGCAACAATAAATTTTCCAGTTCACGAACATTGCCCGGCCAGTTATATTTCATAAATATTTCCATTACGTCATCGGAGACGCCGATAACCTTTTTCTGTAAATCCAGATTAATTTTTGCCAGCAGATAATCAATTAAAGGCGGTATATCCTGTTTTCGTGACCGTAGAGGAGGAATATTAATCGCTACAATGTTTAAACGGTAAAACAAATCATCACGGAATTTCCCTTCCCTGACCAACGTCTTTAAATCCTTGTTCGTTGCTGTCATAATACGGGCATTAACTTTGATCTTATCTTTACCGCCTACCCGCTCAAATTCCATCTCCTGTAAAACACGCAGCAGCTTGGCTTGCAAATTCAAAGACATTTCACTGATTTCATCCAGAAAAACCGTACCGTAGCGAGCTAGTTCAAACTTGCCGAGCTTGCGGGCGATTGCACCCGTAAAGGAACCTTTTTCATGGCCGAACAGTTCGGACTCCAACAGGGTCTCCACAATTGCCGAACAATTAACGGCTATAAACGGATCATCGGGCGAAGTATTCTGATGAATGACCCTGGCAATCAATTCCTTTCCCGTACCGCTTTCGCCTTGAATCAATACAGTTGTGCGGCTTTGCGACACAATGCCGATTGTCTTAAAAATTTCCCGCATTTCATTGTCTATACCAATTATATCACCTGCCCGGAAATTGCGTGACGGCCCGGCTAAAAGGCCCTCCATTTTTTTTTCCATTTCCAGAGATTTCAAAGCTTTTTTGATCGCCTTATCCAATTCATCGATATCGAGCGGCTTATGAAGATAATCGAATGCCCCTCCCTTCATGGCGCTTATCGTTGTTTCCATGTCATAATAGGCAGTAATCATAATGACTTTTACATTTTCGTTTTCTTCTTTAAGGTCTTCCAGAACTAGGAAGCCGTCAACATCGGGCAGACGAATATCCAGAATCACCACATCGGCGGGGTTACTCACATATTTATTCAAACCATCGGTGCCGCTTTGCGCTGTATCAACGGTGTAACCCTCTTCCTTAAAACAGAGCTCCAGTGTCTTACAGATAGCAGCGTCGTCATCAATAATTAGAATTCTGGGCATAAAAAATTACCATTAGGCAAAATTGCTGGAGAAAGCACGAAACCTGTACCATATTTTTCCCGTGTAAAGAAGGAATTAAATAAAGGCTATTATTAATTGCTTTTGAACGTTTTATTAAATGCAATTAAAAAAAACGTTCAAAAGGCATAAAAGCAAAAGATAATTTCAACCTCATAAATAACTGACTGGCACATATTGGCAAAACAGATAATCATCTTCTCTTGGCAAATAATTCACTTATCATCTCAATAAAATACAAGTATATTCTACCTGGTATCCCGTTGCTTCAGCTCAATTATCCAGAGCTTAATTTTGTTTGCAGAAATAACGGCATGTTTTATGCTTAAGCTTAACGCGATTTCAGTTTTGGAATTATTTCCTCATTTGATATGGCCAATGATTGTGTTATATCATATGTAGAATAATCAATACAACATCAGGAAAGGAATTGAACAATGGCTAAAAGGATTTTAACAGTAGTTGCAGCAATGGTTGTTGTGCTTGTATCGAGCACGTTGGTTTTCGCAGCAGAAGCAGCAGGAGCACCGGGAGCTGAATCTTTCCCGAAAGCAATTTTTGCCGTTGGCGCTATGGTCGCCGCCGGTATTTCCATGGGCATAGGCGCAGTTGGTGCTGGACTTGGTATTGGTACCGCAGCCAGTGGTGCTTGCTCCGCAGTAGGAAGAAACCCCGGCGTACAGGGTAAAATCATGATGA
>JBDKUX010000123.1:0-22877 GCA_039679455.1 Smithella sp.
CGAAAGAAGTCCAGGATGATATAAAAATTATTCCTTATAAAATAACGGAAGCTTCCAATAGCGATGCCCAGGTTACGGTCAGAGGTAAAAATTACTCACCTGCGGAAATATCCGCAATGATTTTAACAAAGATGAAACAAACAGCGGAAGACTATCTGGGAGAAAAAATAACCGATGCCGTTATTACTACACCTGCTTATTTTAATGATTCTCAGAGACAGGCGACAAAAGATGCCGGACGCATTGCCGGATTAAACGTTTTGCGCATTATTAATGAACCGACTGCCGCGGCATTAGCCTACGGTCTGGATAAAAAGAAAGATGAAAAAGTAGCCGTTTTTGATTTGGGCGGTGGAACTTTTGATATATCCATCCTGGAATTGGGTGAAGGCGTCTTTGAAGTTAAATCCACTAATGGTGACACACATCTGGGTGGTGAAGATTTTGATCAGCGCGTAATGGATTTCCTCGTGGCTGAGTTTAAGAAAGATCAGGGGATTGATCTGCGAAGCGACAAGATGGCGCTGCAACGGTTGAAAGAGGCGGCGGAAAAGGCAAAGATGGAACTTTCCTCCGCTATGGAAACTGACATCAATTTGCCGTTTATCACAGCCGATGCTTCCGGTCCCAAACATATGAATATTAAATTGACCCGCGCCAAGCTGGAATCGTTAGTGGAAGAGTTGATCGAAAAAGTTGTCGGCCCCTGCCGGACTGCGCTCAAGGATGCCAATTTATCAACTAAAGATATCGATGAAGTAATTCTGGTCGGAGGCATGACCAGAATGCCGCGTGTACAGCAGAAGGTTAAAGAGATTTTCGACAAGGAACCGCATAAGGGTGTTAATCCGGATGAAGTTGTGGCGATCGGCGCCGCCATTCAGGGCGGTGTTTTGGCCGGTGATGTAAAAGATGTTCTGCTGCTTGATGTTACCCCGCTTTCACTGGGTATTGAAACCCTGGGTGGAGTGATGACCAGATTAATAGAAAAAAATACAACGATTCCATGCAAGAAGAGTCAGATATTTTCGACTGCTGCTGATAACCAGCCGGCGGTGAGCATTCATGTTTTACAGGGCGAGCGCCAGATGGCGGCCGATAACAGGACTCTCGGACGCTTCGAGTTGGTCGGGATTCCACCAGCGCCGCGCGGTGTGCCGCAAGTAGAAGTCGCTTTTGATATCGATGCTAACGGCATTGTGCATGTCCATGCGAAAGATCTTGGTACCGGTAAGGAACAAAGTATTAAAATTACGGCGTCCAGTGGTTTGTCGGAAGAGGAAATTCAAAAACTGGTGCGTGATGCGGAAGCACACGCCGAGGAAGATAAAAAACGCAAGGAATTAATTGAAGCCAGGAATCAGGCGGATTCAATGGTTTACAGCGTAGAAAAAAACATCAAGGAATTTGGCGATAAAGTTGATGCAGCGGAGAAAGCAAAAATTGAAGAAGCAATCACCAAAACCAAAAAAGCGCTGGAAGGCGACGATATTGATGCCATCAAGAAGGCGCAGGATGAACTGATGAATGTATCTCATAAGCTGGCGGAAGCCATGTATGCAAAAACCGCTGGTGGACAGGGTGGTCCTCAGGCGGGCGGCGGTGCTGGGCAGGCCGGTCCCGAACAGGCAGCCGGGAAAAAGGATGAAGATGTAGTTGATGCTGATTTTGAAGATGTGAAGTAGTATAAGACGTTAAGTATTTTTATTGAGCCCGGAGCTGAAAGCAAGCTCCGGGCTTTTTTTATGGATTTTATCGATCATTTATTGTAATTTTTCATAAAAGGGAATTATATGCACAGCTTCTTTCTTTCCAAAACTTCAGTATTTCTGGGATTGTTCTTCGGAATTATTTTTTCTTCCACTTTGCCTGCTGCGGAAAATAAGGCCGCTTTATCCGGTAATTCCGGATGCTCGATAGTTCTTTTAAAGAATCAGGAATATTTACCTGCCCTGACAACGGCAATTGATGACGCAAAAAGCGAAATTATCATGTCTTTCTTTCTCTTCAAAGCCGGAGTACATAAAAACAGCTTTCCGGACAGAGTGTTATCTCATCTTCATCAGGCGGCGCGGAAAGGAGTGAGAGTTGTCGTAATTCTGGAAAATTCCGGCGGTAATGATCGCAATGTTGATGCTGAAAACAGGAGAACAAAACAGCTTCTCGAAGAAAAAGGTGTGCAGGTCTATTTCGATTCTCCGCGAAAAACGACGCATACAAAACTTGTTGTTATTGATCAGCGGCTGGTTTTACTGGGTAGTCATAATCTTACGCAGTCGGCTTTGAAATATAATAATGAGATGTCTCTGTTAATTGACCGGCCGGATTTGGCCAGGGAAGCCCGCACTTACATGCTGAAAATTATCAAGGAGGCAAAATGAATCGTCGCCGGACACTGTCGAAGATGTTCATCTTGATCGTTGTTTTTTTTCTTGCCTTTGGTGAAACGGTAATTGCTGCCGAAAGCTCTCCTCCCGCTGCTTTACAGACAAAGGCGAAAAAAAAGGTTCAACCGGCAGCAATAAGACAACAAGAGCAGAATCATGCTGAATCGCAAATCGTTGCCGGTTTGCCGGAACGCAACACGATCGGTTGTGTGCTTCCTCTTACAGGCAGGTATGGCGAATATGGGACTAAGGCTCTGGATGCAATATTACTAGCGGCAGGAATATTTGACAAGAAAAACAAAACACCATGGAAAATAGTTGCAGAAGATTCGCAAATGTTATCGACAGGAGTTAAAGATGCCGTCGCTCGTTTATCTAATACAGGGAATGTTATTGCGATCATCGCGGTTGCCGGGACGGAGGAGGCCTTTGATGCCGCCCGGGAAGCGGCCAAACAGAAAGTTCCATTAATTATGATCACATCTAAAGAAGGCATAACCAATGATAACGAATATGTCTTTCAGCACTTCCTGACTCCTTCACAGGAAATCAGGGCTTTGGCGAAATATGCTGTGGATGACTTAAATTGTGAAACTTTCTCGATTTTGTATCCCGAAGATGAATATGGGACCAGAATGACCAAAATTTTCTGTACGGAAATAGGTCGTCTCGGCGGTAAAGTTGAAGGTGCAATTCCTTTCAGTAAGAAGCAGACCGATTTCAGGGAGGAAATCAGCAAAGTCATCATGAACGATGTCAATGAAACGGGAAACATTGATGCCGGTAATCCGGAAACCAAAGCTCAGGTTCCAATTGAATTTAAAGCTTTATTCATTCCGGATTCGTATCAAAGAGCCAAGTTGATAGCTTCTCAAATTTCTGCTTATGCTGCGAAGGGTTTTGCTCTTTTGGGCACAAGTCTCTGGAATTCGTCAAATTTGTTGAAAAAAGATGCGGCATGTTTAGAGGGAGCCGTTTTTGCCGACAGTTTTGTCATTAACGGTATTTCTCCGGAAATAAACGACTTTGTGGATACTTATTATGCAGCTTACAGCCGCGAGCCGGAGAATATAGAAGCGTTAACTTATGATACAATGGGAATTATTATTCGTGTGTTGGATGATAAAAATGTTTTGACACGTAAACAGTTTATGGCCGGATTGCAGCAGGTAAAAAATTACAAAGGGGCAACGGGAGAGACATCTTTTTCTGAAGATAGAGTCAGCCAGAAGACGGCCCTGATCCTGCAAGTCAGGAATGGGAAGATAGAGCAGGTGAAATAGCTGATACCAAGTTGCATTCTTTGCCTAACTTTGTTAGCTGCGTCGTCGGCTTCCTCAACGTATAAATAATACGCCTGCGGAGCCTGGCCTCCGCTGGCGGGGGTTGGGGGTGGTTGCCGAAGCTGATGCTTTGAATGAAACTTGGTATGAATATGGAAAGGGTTGAAAGATATTTGTTATGAGATTTTTACTGACTAACGATGACGGAATTTATGCAAAAGGCTTAAGCGTTCTTTATTCTGAGCTGTCTTCCGAGGCGGATTGTTTAATTGTTGCTCCGGAAATAGAACAAAGCGCCGTAGGACACGCCATTACTATTACCCGTCCGCTGATGGTGCGGCGGGCCATGAAAAACGGTCAATTTTTAGGTTACGCCGTTTACGGTACTCCAGCGGATTGTATTAAACTGGGTATCAAAGAGCTTTCAGATAAGCCGGTGGATCTGGTTGTGTCCGGAATAAATCTTGGCTCTAATGCCGGCATCAACGTGCTTTATTCCGGTACCGTGTCTGCGGCTACGGAAGCGGCGATCATGGGAGTCCCATCATTGGCGGTTTCTCTGGATACCCGCAAAGACGCCGACTATACTTTTGCCGCCCAGTTTGTTCGCAAAATGGTACATTTATTGATAGGTAATTCACAGCTGCGCAACACCGCCGTTAATGTGAATATCCCGGCCCTGCCCCGGGAAAAAATAAAGGGCGTAGCTGTTGTACCGCAGGGAAGAAGCAACATTATAGAGAATTTTGAAAAACGTATCGATCCCCGGGAAAACGTTTATTACTGGATTTCCGGTTGGTCGCATTTAGAGCGTACAGAGGAAGATACCGATGTCAGTGCTCTTGCCGCCGGTTTCATTACTATTACGCCGATTCAATATGACTTGACACGATATGATATGTTGGGCGCACTCCAAAATATTTTAAACACAAACCGGTGATATTTTTAAGTAATGATATAAAAATATGATAAGCTGATAGTCAGTTATTGTACTGGGGATTCTTTACATGGAAGATGATTTTAAAACAAAGAAACAATTAATTGATGAATTATTGACGTTGCGTCAGAAAAATGCAGCATTGGAAGAATCTTTAGCTTTCCATACCAGCGACGAAAAAACTTTATGGGAGACTACGGAGAAATACCGTGTGCTGGTCGAAAACAGTCACGACATCATCTATACTCTTACCCCGGAAGGAGTCTTTTCTTTTGTTTCTCCCAGCTGGACCGCACTCTTGGGGCACCCGGTAAGCCAGGTTATCGGAAAACAATTTCGGCACTTTGTCCATCCCGATGATATTGACGCATGCGAAGCATTCCTGAAAAAAGTGATCGAAACAAGTCAACGGCAGGCCGGCGTCGAATATCGCGTGCGAAATATTGACGGTTCCTGGCGCTGGTATACCTCCAATGGTGTTCCTATGAAGGACGAAGCAGGTGTGATCATCAGCTACGAGGGGATCGCAAATGACATTACCGCCCACAAGCAGGCGGAAGAAGCCCTTAAAGAATCCCAACAACGGCTTTCTGATATTATTGATTTTCTGCCGGATGCAACTTTTGTCATAGACAAAGAAGGGAAGGTAATTGCCTGGAACCTGGCTATGGAGGAGATGACGGGAATCAAGGCGGCAGATATGCTGGGCAGAGGTAATTACGAATACTCCCTGCCTTTTTATGGCGAACGAAGACCAATTCTTATTGATCTTGTTTTGCAACCACGCGAAGATATTGAGGAAAGTTATACCAGAACGACCAGAAAGAATATGTTCCTGGAGGCAGAGGCGTATATACCGTCCTTTAAGAAAGGGGAGGTATATCTTTTCGGGAAAGCCAATATTTTGCGTGATTCTAAAGGAAACATTGTCGGCGCCATTGAATCCATCCGCGACATTACAGTGGCAAGACAGGCACAAGAAGCTTTAAAATATTCCGAGGAGCGCTTTTCCAAAGCATTTCATATGAGTCCTGCTCCAACTACGATCAGTACAATTGATGAGGGCAGATTCATTGATGTAAATGACAGCTTCCTGCGCATGTTAGGTTATGCCCGCGAAGAATTAATCGGCCATACTGTTGCGGAGTTATCCGTGTGGCCCGATATTATTCATCGGAAGAAGTTAACGAGAAAATTGGTCGATGAGGGGTTCCTTAGGGACGAAATAGTTTATTACCAGACAAAAGAATTTGAAATCCGTAAGTTACTTGTTTCTGCCGAAATCATTATCCTTAAAGGAAAGAAATTTGTTTTGGCCATATTTTACGATATCACCGAGCAGGAAAAACTCGAGTCTCAACTTCGCCAGTCTCAGAGAATGGAATCCATAGGAACCCTTGCCGGTGGTATTGCCCATGATTTTAACAACATACTTGGCGCTGTTATGGGCTATACGGAAATGGCTCTTGGAAAGCCCAATGTTGACGACCATCTCAGGCGCTACCTCCAACAGATTTTCAAGGCCAGTGAACGGGCAAGAGACTTGGTAAAACAGATTCTGGTCTTCAGCCGCAAGGGTGATGAGAAGCTGATGCCTCTGCGAGTAAGCCCTATCATCAAGGAGGTTCTGAAACTCCTCAGAGCTACCCTGCCTTCCACAATAAAAATCAGTCAGAATATCTATTCCGATCCGGATATCGTTCTTGCCGATCCCACGCAAATACACCAGATAATGATGAATTTGTGCACTAACGCAGCCTATGCTATGCCGGAGAAAAAAGGAGACATAAAAGTAAGTCTGGTTTCTGAAAAAATTGAGTCAGACATTTCCTCCGGTTTAGATTCCGGCATGTATCTGAAGCTTACAGTAAGCGATACAGGGATTGGTATGGATTCCAAAACGATGGGAAGGATATTCGATCCCTTCTTTACAACCAAAAAGCCCGGTGAGGGAACTGGTCTGGGGCTTTCTGTAGTTTACGGCATCGTAAAAAGCTATGGCGGAACAATTACCGTACAAAGTGAGGTTGGAAAAGGGACGGAATTTTGCGTTTACCTGCCGTTATTTATGAAAGCGGAAGACCATGAAGAAAAGTTGGAAGAATCCATGTCCGGAGGAAAGGAACGCATCCTTTTTGTGGACGATGAAGAAACGCTGGTTGAACTTGGAGAAAACGTATTGGCCAGTCTCGGTTATGATGTTGTCGGGAAGAAGAACTCTCTGGAGGCGTTGGAACTATTTAGCGCCTGTCCGGAAGAGTTTGATCTGGTTGTTACCGACATGACAATGCCCAATATGACTGGCATCGATTTGGCCCAAAAAATCTTGCGGATTAAGCCCGGAATGCCGATCATCCTCTGTACGGGGTTTAGCGAAACAATCACACAGGAAAGTATAGATTCTGTCGGAGTGAGAGATTTAATTATGAAGCCATTCAAACGGCACCAGATTGCGGAGTCTATCCGGCGAACACTGGATAACAAAGAATGACGGCCTCGTAAAAAGGCCGGATGCTGCGTTGCGCTTCATCCTTCGTCACTGCGGCGTACGCTAAGTACGCCTCATTCCTCATGATTCGCGCGCCTTGCCTGCGGCCTTTTTACGAGGCCGTCTGTAAATCACCACTTTTATGACTTTTTACGAGTCCGTCAAGAATAGATTCTTAACGCATAAGCAGGACGGGAATAGGGCTTTTTTGAATAACCTGGGAGGTAGTGCTTCCCAGGAGCAGTTCCCGCAGCCGGTTGTGGCCGTAAGCTCCCATGACCATTAACTCTACCGCACCTTCTCCAATAAAATTGAGAATTTCCGTTCCTTCCTTTCCGGGCAGGATGATAACATCACAGTCGGCTTCCTGCTCCCCGGCGGCATCTTCAATTTCAGCAGTAAGAATCGAGGCTCTGTCCATATTCTCCGTGATGATGACGGCCGTGATCGGCCAGGCGGCTTGCTTTGAGAGAGCTAAAGAAAAATTGAGAGCTTTTTGGGCTGAAGGGCTGCCGTCATAGGCGATGGCCATGCTTTCTATTTCCAGGAAAGTTTCAGGAGTGACCATGACAGGTTTGGCCGCATGGCGGATAACCGACTCGGCGACCGAACCCAGAAAACCTCCTGCCTTCAAATGAAAATGTTCGCCTTTTTTAGCCATGACGATGAAATCGGCGTCCCTGGCTTCTTCGATGATTGTTTCGCTGATTCTGCCGACTACTTTCTTAGTTTCCACTTGCAGCCCCTTCCATCGACAGTGCTCGCGAAAACTTTTCAGAACGAGGTCCGCTTTTTCATTGAGCGATGCTTCCACTGCATCAAACATGCCATCAGACGGCGGCATACCCGCTGCACCGGAAATATCCGTCAGCATCGGTCCCTGAAGCAAATTAATATCCATGACGTGAAGGGCGCTTATGATGGAATCGAGCTTGCTGGCGATATAAATGCCATATTCTACGGCGATGTCACTGTTGGCGGAGCCGTCGACAGGGATCAGGATTTTATTGTTCACGACTTTTAGTTGCCTCCAAATTAAAAAAATTACTTTGGTTTTTTCTTGTCAAAATCGGCTAAATCATCAAGCAATCCGGTAATATCTTTTTCTTCCATGTCTTCGGCGGAGATCTTATCAATGTCATCATCCGGGGCCGGATAGGCGCAAAATTTGCCGACCAGTTTTCCATCCTTGTAAGTGGCTTTTTCTTTTACCTGGCCGTTTTGAAAATAGGCGATGTAATCACCTGTGCGTTTATCCTTCTGAAAAGCGCCCTTTTCCCTGATTTGGCCGGTGCTGTAATAAGCAATATATTCTCCGTCAAATTCTCCGTTTGCGAAATGTTCTTCGTCCTTTATCTGCCCCGTCTCGAAATAGGAGCGGTAAAGACCGTCCAGCTTGCCATCTTTGTAATTTTCTTCTTCCTTCACGTTTCCATTTTCATAATAAGAAACGTACCCGCCTTCCAGGTTGTCATTGACAAAGTTTGCCTTCTCCCGCATCGTTCCGTTTTCGTAATATGATGCTGCTTCTCCGTTTCTCTTGCCTTCGGTAAAATGAAGCTGCACCATAATTTGGCCATTTTCAAAATATGAAGTGTATTCACCTTCAATTTTGCCGTCTTTGACGAACATAAGTTCTTTCAATGTGCCATAGGGATAGAACTGCTTTTTTTCTTCCCCGGGCTTATCTGTTTTGGTCATAATAATAGCCGCCTGTATTGTTCAGCGATGTGATATGCCGATTTTTAAACAATCCTCATTCATATTGCAATTAAAAAGAAGTGAATTTTCAGTAAAATTAAACTATTTTTTCCGGCAAAAGGCGATTAAAGTTTGACAGTCGGATAATATATTTCCTATAATGAACAATTAAAATTATACTTAAGAGCATGATTGATGTTGATTTCTGATTTAGATACTTCGAGAGTTGCAATTATCGGACCCGGCCGTCTGGGCACTTCTTTTGCCTATAAACTTGACCGCGACAATAAACAAGTTTCTATTTATTACCATGATTCCGGCGTCTGCAAAGCGATCAACAAGGATCGCTTAAATCCTATCCATTTAACCGGGGATCTGGCCAACCGGTTGGGGGGCTTGGAAAATGTTCCGCGCTTTTCGTCCAAATTATACGCGACCAATGACCTGGAGCATATTGTCGAAAACAACGATTTCATTCTCCTGGCCATAACCATGAACCGCCTGCCGGAACTGCTCAATTATCTCAAGCCGATGCTGGCCAAGAAAGCAGGCGATACCTGTCTTATTTCTCCGATCAAAGGTTTGATTTCCGATGAAATTTCCAAGGAGCTGATTACACCTTCGCAGCTGATCAACAACAATCTTTACAGATTAAAGCATAAATACCAGGTTGTGTGCATCGGGGGGCCTTTCTTCGATATCGACATCGCCCTGGGCAATCCGGTCTGCGTTACCATCGCCGGAAAACGGCGCATTGCCGGCATTATCAGAAATGACTTGTTTAAATTTAACCGCAAAGAGTTAAGTTCTTATTATAATTTTGATATTGTCGGCGTTGAAGCCTGCGGTGCCCTGAAAAATATTGTGGCCAATATCAAAGGAATAACCGATTCACTGGATCTGGGTGACTCCATCCCCGGCACCATATTTGCCCGTTCCGGAGTGGAAATCCGTTCGCTGTCGCGCCTCCTGGGCGGAAGTTTCCAGGCCTTTCACAGTCAGGCAGGCGTAGGTGATATGTATGTTACAGTATCTTCCATGGCCAGTAAGAATTACCGTTATGGAAAATATTTTTATGAGTTCTACACCGGCAATCCCATAGAAACCAACCTGCGTGTTCTGGAAAAGATTGACGGGACGCCTGAAGGGCCCAATACCATCAGGAACGTTTACAAGTATTTAGACAAGAAAAATATGTACAGCCCGCTTTTTGCCTGCGCCCATCATATATTTAATGAAGTGGAAGACAAAAACGCAATTAGGGATTTGATAATCAACGCCTGTCAATATGATAAGAGAAGCCAGGAATATATTGGTCCTCTTTCCAGATTTATGTACCGCATTATCCCTAATCACTGGTATCGCCGGGACAAGGAATTGTTTTTTTAATCAATCAGACGGCCTCGCAAAAAGGCCGGCTGCGGCGTTGTGCTTCATCCTTCGTCATTGCGGCGTACGATAAGTACTCCTCATTCCTCAGGATTTGCACGCCTTGCCTGCGACCTCGCGTGCCCTTTAGGGTATTTTGCGAGGCCGTCTGAAAATTGTTAGTTTTGTGACTTTTTGCGAGTACATCAATATAAGAAGGAGAATATTTATGAATCAGGTCAAAGTATTGCTGGAAGACCAGGAAATACCCCGGCAATGGTACAACGTTATGGCGGATCTGCCGACGCCGATGAAACCGCCGCTGCATCCCGGAACGGGGCAGCCGGTGACTCCCGCTGATCTGGCGGCAATTTTCCCGATGAACATTATTGAACATGAAGCCTCTGCTCAGCGCTGGATCGATATCCCCGACGAGGTTTTACAGAAATATTTATTGTGGCGGCCCTCTCCGCTTTACCGGGCGCGCAATTTTGAAAAGCTGCTCGGCTGTCCGGTTCAGATTTACTACAAACATGAAGGAGTCAGCCCTGCCGGGTCGCATAAACCCAATGCCGCCATTCCAATGGCCTATTTCAACAAGGTGGCGGGAACCAAACGGCTGACCACGGAAACCGGAGCCGGCCAGTGGGGTAGCGCCCTATCCATGGCCTGCCGGATGTTTGAACTGGAGTGCCGCGTCTACATGGTCAGGGTCAGCTATGAGCAGAAACCTTACCGGCGCCTGATGATGAACACCTGGGGAGCCGAATGCATCGCCAGCCCCAGCAATTTGACCCAGGCCGGCAGAGATTTTCTGGCCAAATATCCCGATTCCCCGGGTTCGCTGGGCATTGCCATCAGTGAAGCCATTGAAGATGCTGTCACCAGCAAAGAAAAGACCCATTACGCTCTGGGCAGTGTACTTAATCATGTGTTGATTTACCAGTCCGTCATTGGTCTGGAAGCAAAAAAACAGATGGAAAAAATCGGTGTTTATCCAGACGTCGTAATGGGCTGCTGCGGAGGTGGCAGTAATTTTGGGGGAATCATCGCCCCGTTTATCTGTGATAAAATCAATGGTAAAAATGTGAAAGTGGTTGGTGCGGAACCGTCATCCTGCCCGACGATGACCAAAGGTCCTTTCGCCTATGACTTTGGCGATCTGGCGCAAAAAACCCCGTTTTTACCCATGCATACCCTTGGTCACGATTATGTGCCCGCGCCGATTCATGCGGGCGGCCTGCGCTATCACGGCATGGCGCCGATCATCAGCCATCTGGTTGAGGAAAAATTGGTTGAACCGCGAGCCTACGACCAGCTAAAAACCTTTGACGCCGGTATTAAATGGGCGCGCTCGGAAGGCTTTATTCCCGCACCGGAAACCAATCATGTCATCGCCGCCGTTGTCGATGAAGCTATGCGCGCCAAAGAAGAAGGCAGGGAAAAAGTGATCCTCTTTAACTGGAGCGGCCACGGCCTGGTGGATATGGCCTCCTATGATGCTTATATGTCCGGTAAACTCGAGGCATATGAACTGCCTGATGCGGAAATTGAACGGGCATTAAAAGCGATCAAGGATTTTCCGAAACCGTAGACGACTATCAGGGGAATTTTTATTCCAATAAACTGGTATTTGTCGGCAGTAAAGAAGTATAACTCAATAAATATCCCCGCCGGAAACGGCGGGGAAAGTTAATCGAGAATATTTGGAATGCTACTTTCCGGAAGTTTCAGGGATTGACTAACTTGTTCGCAATCTTTTCATGGATTAACCGGGATGCCATGTTATTGCCTGTCACGCCGACGAAAACTGCCACAGAAGTAGAATCCTTGTCTATGTATTCAACGGAGATGCTGACTTTTTCATCCTGAATAATGGCTGTTATCTTGCCCGTGGAGATTTTTCGTTCCATCCGGATATCTTTGCCCTTTAATTCTTTTACGGTTTCTTCGCAGGCTTTCCATACCGCGTCGATGTTGGCTTTATAATTGCTGATCAGGTTGCCGTCCTGATAAATAAATTGTCCGGAACTTACGCCCATAACTTTGCCATTCATGCTGATTGCAGCGTTGCATCCGGTAAGGACGCCCGGTAATAAAAGCAGTAAAAACATTATATTTCTCTTCATAGGCGGTACCTCCTCTTATGGAAACATAGGTCGTAATAATAAATATACAAGGGCATAGACTAATCGCCAAATTAAAACTCCGGCTGTAATTAAAAGACACGCGGTAGCCAAATGTTTATGCCAGGCGGATTCCGGCTTTTTATCATTATAACCCATTAGAAAAGCTATCAGAATTCCGGAAAGTATTCCGCCGCCGTGCGCCCAGTTGTTGATACTGCTGATTAATATACCAAAGACGGCGAGTCCCATAACCCAGCCAATGGCTTGTTTGTAAATGGCTTCTCCGTAATAGCCGCCGCGACTTTTGCCATAATAGATGATTGCACCGATTAATCCGCAGATGCTGGCTGAAGCGCCGATAGTGAAAGGAACTCCAAAAATCAATGAAGCCAGATAACCGCCGATGCCGGCGAGAATGTATATATTTATGAAACGATAAGCGCCAAACTCCTTCAGAACAAAAGGGCCTAACTGAGCTAGCGCCATCATGTTAAAGATGATATGTAAAATGCTGCCATGTAAAAAAGATGCGGAAATCAAACTCCAGGGACGATGAAACTGGAAAACAGGCATGGTGCCTGTTGCTCCTAAATTAAAGAGGCTGTTCATTGATGGAGATAGCAAGTCGAAGACGCCGCCTCTGCCGGAAAGTATTGACCCGGGATTTAAAAGAAGGGCGAAGACGTAAAAAATAATATTGGTATAAATGATAGTCTTTACCGGATCAAAATTGAAAAACAGGTTGCGGATAAATCCGGCCGTGTTGTGCATTCCCGGACGGCTTAGTCCGCAATAGGGGCAGACAGGCTCATTTGAGCTGATCAGTTTTCGGCAATTGGGGCAGAGAATGGATTTTCTTTCCGTGGACATTTTAACCTTTCCAGTAATCTGGTTTGATTACTAAATTATCAGTAATAATTATGGTTGTAAAGAAAAATGCCGTTAGCTTTTATTTAAAAGAAAGAGGTGCTGTTTGCAGCTTCGAGACCGCGTAACAATAAAAATAGAAAAAATCGCCTTTGGCGGTGAAGGGGTTGGCCGCATTGATAACTTTGTGGTTTTTGTTCCCTTTGCCGCTCCGGACGATGAACTGGAAGTCGAAATCACCCAGTGCAAAAAGAAATTTGCCCGCGGCAGAATTTTAAAAATCATCAAGGCTTCTCCTTTACGTGTAAAACCGCTTTGTAATTATTACACAAAATGCGGCGGATGCTGCTACCAGCATATTAGTTACGATGAGCAGTTGGAAATAAAGAAAAGACAGGTTGAAGAAGCTTTTATAAAAATAGGCCGAATCATTATGCCGCCGGTTCTGCCTGTCGTTGCTTCCAGGGCTGCTTATAATTACCGGGGCAAGGCGCAGTGCCATCAGGTAATGACATCTTCCGGACTTAAAACAGGTTTTCTCGATACATCCGGAGCAGTTATCGTGGATATTGAACGCTGTGAAATTATGGACGAAACAATAAATGAGAAAATCGGCAGGCTTCGAGAAAAGGCATTATTCCTGAATAGCAAAAAGGATTCCCGCCTGACTATCTGGTCCGATTTGCCCGATGAACATGATACAAAAAAAGGGCAAATCAGACGCGTGGTCAAAGGCAAAGAGTTTTTAGTTCCTTTTGATGGCTTTTTTCAGAATAACTTGTTTTTAACGGATGCCATGGTGGATGAAGTTTGCCGGATGGCGTTATCCGGTCAATTAAATAACGTGATCGATGTCTATTGCGGATGCGGTCTTTTTACCTTTTTTCTGGCGCCTCTTGCCAAACAAATTTATGGGATCGAATTAAATCGGAAAGCAGTCAAGTTTGCTCAACTTAACGCCGAAAAGGAAAATATAGGAAATGCGACCTTCGTCTGCGGAGATGCCGGGGAAGAACTATTAAAGGAAAAAATCTTAAAGCCGTTCGGAACAATAGATTTGCTGATTCTTGATCCACCGCGTGTTGGTTGCAGCAGGTCGGTTATTAGAGCTGTTTCTCGATTGCAACCGGTCAGAATTATTTACGTATCCTGTGATCCGGTAACGCAGGCGCGGGATGTTGCGCTTTTAAAGGAATCCGGATACAGGCTTCTGAGCCTTCAGCCTTTTGATATGTTTCCCCAGACACAGCACATCGAAGTCATTGCCTTACTGGGACATGAATGAAATTCAATAGAAATAAAAAAAATCAGACAAAGAAATTGACATAACACAGCGATAAATGTAGTGGCTTAAAATTTATCTTGCAGTAGAGGTCGTGTCAGGCAATATGAGTATGAGTAAAACAACTCTTGAAACTTCTCTTCACTCGGGAGACTATTCGCATTCTTTTCCCAATTCAAGAAATAGAAGGCGGTCAACTGGTTTCAATGAATTTTCGAAAATAAATTTTTATCCTCTGATTGAGTCCATGAGTGACGCCATCTTTCTGCTGGATGGTGACAAAATTATTGATTGTAATAATAAAACACTGGAAATATTTGACTCCGACAGAGGCCGAATAATTAATAGTTCTCTGACAGAATATTTGCCGCTCAGACAACCCGGTGGGACTGATTCACAGGAAAAAATAAAGCATGTGATAAATACGGTTTTACAAGGTGAAGCACAGTTTTCGGAATGGAAGTTCATCCGGGCGGATAAAATTATATTTGATGCGGAAGTAAGCTTCAACTGTCTGGAACTGCAAGAAAATAAATTTATATATTGCATTGCGCGCGATGTAACCGAACGCAAAAACGAAAAAAAACTTTCCCGGACATTAGCTGTTAGTTCCCTGATAGGCATTTATGTTCTTCATAACGGCAAATTCCATTTTGTCAATCCCAAATTTCAGGAATATGTCGGATATAGTGCCCGCGAGCTTATCGGTATGAATTCACTGGAGATAGTTCATCCGGAAGACAGGGCGTCAGTGAGAGAAAATGCTGTTAAGATGCTCAAAATGCAGCAGAACCAGCCTTACGAGTTTCGCACGATAACAAAAAACGGCCAGGTTAAATGGACGATGGAAACCGTTACTTCCGTATATTTTGATGGTAAAAAAAGTGTTCTCGGTAATTATGTGGATATTGACGACCGCAAGAAATTTGAGGAAGATCTCAAAGCCAGTGAGGAGCGTTACCGGACGATTCTGGAAAATATCGAAGACGGGTATTACGAAGTAGATCTGAAAGGTGAGTTAAAATTTTTCAATGAATCTTTGTGCAAGATATCCGGTTTTTCCAGGGAAGAATTGATGGGAACAAAAACCAGGCAATACGTGGATAAGGATACTTTAAAGAAAATATCAAGCATTGCCAAAGAAATTATTCAAACCGGCGAGCCGAAAAAGCATTCGGATTTTCAAATATTATGCAAAGATGGCTTTAAAAAACACATAGAGATTTCATCATCGTTGATAAGGGATTTTTCCGGTAAAACAATTGGCTTTCGTGGAATTGCCAGGGATATTGATGAACGAAAAAAGGCGGAATCGACCATTTTTCATATGGCTTACCATGATACGCTGACCGGCTTACCAAATCGGATGCTTTTCAACGATCGTCTGAACATGGCTATTTCGACGGCGCAGAGAAATAATAGAAAATTTGCTGTAATGATGCTGGATTTAGATGGGTTCAAACGTGTTAATGATATGTTGGGACACGATATTGGTGATCTGCTGCTGCAAAACGCGGGCTATAGACTGCGAAGCCACCTGCGTAAAAGCGATACTGTAGCCCGGATGGGCGGCGATGAATTCATGCTTTTGCTGCCGGAAATAAACCAGAAGGAAGATGCAGAAGCTATTGCCAGAAAAATAGTTAATTCCTTTCACCATGGATTCATTCTGCAAGATTATAAATTAAGGATTACCGTCAGTATTGGTATCGCAATTTATCCGGACAGCGGTATGGACTTTGACACATTAAAGAAGAACGCCGATATAGCCATGTATAAAGTAAAGGAAAAAGGCCGTGACAATTTCCAATGCTATGAATCTATTGTAGAATAAGGTGAGCAAAGATTAAATTCAGAGATTGCATTTTATCCTGGGATAAAAAATATAACCATAAATTATTTTATAGCTTTTAGTTGAAAATATTGATATTTTTGTTTTACAATTTCTAATAAAACAAGGGGAGGAAAAATGTCATCGAAAAGTAAGGATGTAAAAATTGAGCAACGCCGAATATTGGAAGAAAAGCTGGATTTGCGACTGCAGCAACTGGCTCAAAAGGGGATTAGCAAAGAAAAAGCCCAGAGCAACCCCCTTGTTAAAAATCTAAAAGCAAAAATTAGAGAAACCAATTCAAGAATTAAAGCAGTTGAAAAGATTGAGAAACTAAATGAGGATTTGGCGCAGGCTAAAATCCTGAAGTTGACCGCACCCGCTAAAAAAGAGGGTGATGAAGGAAAAGAATCCAAGTCGAAAAAGAAAGCGGCGGCGGTTGCAAATGAAGCCAAGAAGAAGCAGGCTGGCGGTGATGCTTCCAATAAAGCCGGTAAGAAGAAACAAGCATCTGGAAAATAATTTTACAAAACAAAAAAGGGCAAACTGTTTTCAGTTTGCCCTTTTTTATATTTGGCGTCCCCACGCGGAGTCGAACCGCGGTTACAGGCGTGAAAGGCCCGTGTCCTAGGCCTCTAGACGATGGGGACGTTTTGAGGTCACTTATTAAGTAAGGTGCGCCTTATATATTGTTCAAAGTATATTGTCAAGCATTGCCTGACAAAAATATCGTAAAAATTATTTTAAATAAGTAATTATCACTTATAACGCGCAAATAAAAAATGTAAGTTTTATTGGTTGTATATGTTTCATGGGTAAAGAAATGATCTCTAACTCTGCAATAACCAAGGAAACTCTTATAAGTATTCTGGAAGAGATAGCCGTCCTTTTGGAGCTATCCGGAGATAATCCATTTAAATCAAGGGCATACCAGAATGCCGCCCGCAATCTGGAAAAGCTGGATGCCGATATCATCAATCTGGTGAAGGAAGACAAACTTGCCGGGGTGCCAGGTATTGGTGAGGCGATAAATAAAAAAATCAAGGAACTTGTTGAAACTGGGAAATTAACCTATTACGAGTCTCTCAAATCATCAATTCCACCCGGTCAGCTGGAAATGTTAAAAATTTCCGGTTTGGGACCTAAAAAAATCCATTCGCTTTATGAACAACTGGGAATAAAGACCATTGGTGAACTGGAGTACGCCTGCCACGAAAATCGTCTTATTGAGCTCAAGGGATTCGGTAAAAAAACGCAGGACAATATTTTAGCGGGAATCGAAAAAGTCAAACGCTATAAGGAAAGAAGGTTGTATGCGGAAGTGGCATCCGACGCCCAGGCATTGCTCTCTTTGCTGGAAGCCAGTAAAGACGCTCTCAGGGTGAGCCTCGCCGGTTCTTTACGCCGCTCCTCGGAAACGGTAAAGGATATCGATATCGTGGCGAGTTCTCCTGCTGCTGAGAAACTGGCCGGCTATTTTGCCTCATTGCCGCAGGTTGATACCGTTACCGCGCACGGACTGACGAAAGTAAGCATGACACTGCGCACGGGAATCAATGCCGATTTAAGGATTGTGGAGGATGCGCAATTTCCTCATGCTCTTCTGCACTTTACCGGTTCTAAAGAGCACAATACCGTTTTACGAAGCAGGGCGAAAGACAGCGGGCTGAAAATTAATGAATACGGTCTATGGCAGGGAGAAAAAAATCTAATCTGTCGCAGCGAGGAAGAAATATTTGCTCATCTGAACTTGTCTTATATTCCGCCGGAGTTGCGTGAAAACATGGGAGAAATAGAAGCGGCGGAAAAAGGGAATCTGCCCGTCCTGGTAGAGGAAAAGGATATTCGCGGTCTTCTTCATGTTCATACCAATTTCAGCGATGGAGCTGAATCGCTCGAGGGCATGGTGGAGGCAGCCAGAAAAATGGGTATGCAGTATATCGGCATCAGTGATCACAGCCAGTCCGCCCAGTACGCCGGAGGACTGAAAAAAGAAGACATAGAAAAACAGCATGAACTCATAGATAGACTCAATAAAAAATATGCACCTTTTCATGTTTTTAAAGGAATAGAATCCGATATCTTGCCGGACGGCAGCCTCGATTATGATGATGAAATACTCGGGCGTTTTGATTTTGTCATTGCGGCGATTCACTCCAATTTCAACATGCCGGAAAAAGAAATGACCGGCCGTATTACGAAAGCCCTGCAAAATGCATATACTACAATTCTGGCACATCCTACAGGGCGTCTGCTATTAGCCCGGGAGTCTTACGCAGTCAATATCATGGAAATTATTGATGTGGCGGCCCAATATGGTAAAGCGCTGGAGCTGAACGCCAATCCGCGCAGACTGGATCTGGATTGGCGCAATTGTATTCATGCGCGGAAAAAAGGGGTGAAAATTTCCATAAATCCCGATGCGCATAACGTGACAGGGCTGGCCGATATCAGTTTCGGAATCAAGATTGCCCGCAAGGGTTGGCTGGAAAAAAAAGACTGCCTCAACTGCCTGAGCGTCAATGAGATGAAGAAATATTTAAGCCGGGAAAAATAACGGAAGATTCAGGAAGGCAAGAAACATTCAAATTAAGCAGCAGTCAATAAAGATCCTCTCTGCAGGTACCGTATATGCGGTATAAATGATGAACTCGTAAAAAGTTGTGAAATTAAAGTTCTATTTGTGTGCCCAGCTCAACCACCCGATTGGCCGGTATGCCGAAATAGGCCGTAGGATTTCCCGCGTTTTTCGACATAAAGGCAAAGGCCTCTTTGCGCCAGCGCATCATTTTCGACTTTCCCTCAGTCAGGAGAGTTTCCCTGCCAAGATAGAATGTCGTTGTCATGGGATCAGTAACGAGTCCATGTAGAGCGAGCATATTCATAACCTGCGGCACATTAGGTTTTTGCATGAAGCCAAAAAATGCTTCCACCCGGTAAAAGCCCTGACCTAAATTCTCCAGTTTAATTTGTTCTTCAGGATGCACAAATGGAGTGTCTGTGGATGTTATGGAAAGGAGCACCACTTTTTCATGCAACACATGATTGTGCTTGACATTATGAAGTAGTGTCGGCGGAGTTCCTACCGGCGATAATGTCATGAAAACAGCTGTCCCGGGTACCCGTGGAAGACTGCTTTTCGGCAATTCAGCAAGAAAAATGTCTATGGGGAATCGTGCCCCGATTAATTTGCGTTGTAACTCCTCTCGTCCTTTTTTCCAGGTAGTCATGGCAATTGCTACGATCGCTGCGACCAGGAGAGGAAACCAGCCCCCATCGGCGATTTTGAAGAGATTACCGCCGAAGTAGGCAATATCAAAAATGATAAATATTCCAACAAGAAGTATGGCCTTCGTCAGCGACCACTTCCAGTAATGGGTCAACACCAGAAAATAGAGGAACGATGTAATGATCATCGTTGCCGTTACGGCAATGCCGTATGCCCCAGCCATTCCACTCGACTCTTTGAATCCAATGACTACGCCAAGGCAGGCTACCATGAGCGCGTAGTTGACGAAAGGAATGTATATTTGGCCCTGTATATCGCTGGAGGTATGCACAATATGTATCCGGGGACAAAAACCTAGCTGCACAGCCTGCTGAGTCAGAGAAAAAGCCCCGGAGATCAAAGCCTGGGAGGCGATGACGGTGGCGGCTGTGGCGAGACCGACCATGGGATAGAGGAGGACTCTTGGGACTATCCCATAGAAGGGATTGACATTCATCGCCGGATGTCCAAGGAGCAGAGCGCCCTGCCCGAAATAGTTGCATAACAGGGCCGGACAGACAAATCCGAGCCAGGAAAGGCGGATGGCGTTCTTTCCGAAGTGTCCGAGATCCGCATAGAGAGCTTCGCAACCTGTAATGCAGAGAACTACCGAACCCAAGACAACAATCCCGTGTGTGCCGTTACGCATAAAAAAATCAAGGGCATAAACGGGATTAACGGCGAGTAAAACCCTTGGTTCTTCCGCAATCCGAATCAGGCCGAAGCCGGCGATAGCGATAAACCAGATCACCATGATCGGACCGAATAACCTTCCGATGTGTTCGGTGCCGCGGTGCTGCAATAAAAAGAGGAAAACGAGTACGACGCAGGTCAACGGCATCACAAAGGGTGTGGCGGCTTTGGTAGCAACTTCCAGACCTTCAACAGCCGAAAGGACGGATATGGCCGGTGTGATAACCCCGTCCCCGTAAAGGAGTCCGGCACCGATGATGCCGGCCAACATCAATGTTGTCTTAAATTTGGCAGAGATAGTTTTCCCGGAAGCGGTCAGGAGTCCGAGTAAAGCGAAGATGCCTCCCTCACCCCGGTTGTCGGCTCGCAGAATAAAAGATACATACTTGATGCTGACCACGATCATCAACGACCAAAAGACCAGGGACAATACACCCAAAATGTTTCCAGGATCGGGAACAATCGCATGTTTCCCGTGGAAGCATTCTTTGATGGTGTAAAGTGGACTGGTTCCGACATCGCCAAAAACAACGCCGATGGAGCCAAAGGCCAGCAGGAACAGCTTTTTATTAAACAACCGGTAAGGGGAAGTTTTGTTAAATGGTGTTGATGCATCCTGAGCATCGTCGCTCGAAGAGGACATAAAAAACCTCCGAAATATGATTATAGGAGAATGACTCTCCCGAATCACTCGGGTCGGTTCTCCTCATCGAAGCCGGCGAAGTTAGCTGAAGGGCTCGGGCCGAAGAGTTACCCTACACCGCAAATGGCGATACGCCCCAAAAAAATGGTTCCTCCGCTCCTGAAAATCAAGATTAGGCATTTATTAGATTTTAGTAAATCATCTTTTGAAGATTGTCAATCACATTTGTCAGACCTTATTATAACTGCAACTAGTTATTCTGTAATGAAAAATTGATATTTATCTTGACTTATTGCCTCTCTGGACAATAATATTTTAAATTTAACTTCTTACCGTTAATTCGAGATTTTGCGGTAAATCTGATTGAAGAAAAAAGATAAATCAATAGAAAGCGGGAAATACAATAAATAATATGATTAATAGCTCTGTTAAGGCACTGGTCACTGTATTTACGTTTATTTTCTCTATTGCCTGTGGTTTGCTTCTGGTGCATTATTTGCCTCTGGCCTATTTCAAGTTATTTTCTCCTTTGGCTAAAACTCTTTGCAATTTTTACATCGCTACGGGCTTGTTAGTTTTCATCATCATTGTGCTGGATTTTGTTTTTTTTAAAATGGGAAAATATAACTGGTCGGTATGGATTGCCGGAACTGCGGTTTCAATGCTTGTTTTTGGAATTCCGATATTTATGCTGGAAAATAATGAGATGCTCTGGCGTGAAGCTGTATTTGCCAAATCAGGACCGGTATATTTTATTGAGTTCAGTGATCAGGATGTTCTGACACTGAAATATTTCCAGAATTTGTACGAACTAATCTGGGACGAAATACACTTGCATATTTATGCGGGTGTCATTGTCTATCTTTCCGGTTATTTTGCCCTATGGAAGATGGGCTGGCGGATTGGGAAGGTAAGAATTAAATAAGACGACCTCGTAAGGAACAGAGGCAGGTTTGCTGCGGTGCATGCTGAATGCACCTTATTCCCCCGGTATTTGCATACTTTGCCAGAGGTCTAATTACAGGATAGTTACCGGTCATTCCCCGATTATCTTTACCAATACCCGCTTTCTTCTCCTGCCGTCGAATTCACCATAAAAAATCTGCTCCCAGGGGCCGAAATCCAGCCTGCCGCCAGTAACGGCAACGACAACTTCCCTGCCCATAATTTGTCTTTTCAGATGGGCGTCGCCGTTGTCTTCACCGGTGCGGTTGTGCCGGTAGCGGGAGACGGGTTCATGGGGTGCAAGCTGCTCCAGCCATTCTTCGTAGTCCTGATGCAGCCCGGTTTCATCATCATTGATGAAGACGGACGCTGTGATATGCATCGCATTGACCAGTACCAAACCTTCCTGGATACCACTTCTCTTTAAAGAATCTTCCACAAGATTTGTGATGTTTATAAAGCCTCTACGGCTGGGAATGTTAAATAAAAGTTCTTCACGATAGGATTTCATTGATTCAACTCCTTAGCACTCCGATTTTTAAAAGAAAGTTGATAATTACCCCCGGTAACTCGACAATTAGTCAGAGAGTTGAGGCGGCCATACCAGCCAGAATGCCAAGTCCCGTAACTGCAAAGAGTCCTGAACAGGGAAGTCCGGACGTTGTTTCGAAAATACGAAGGAATATGGATGGATGGAATCCAAATATGACAGCTGATAATATAACCACAGGCAAAATAATCCACTTTGACTGTCCGGTCCATACTCGTTCAATAAAAATAATACTCGACACCATGACCACTACGAAATAGAGGAGACCGAAAAGAATCAAAAATGCTGTTCCAATACCCGGTAAAAGGATGCTGTTCATAATAATCACCTCAGGACAAATATAGTGATTCACTTCGGTATAGGCAAATTTTGTTCATTGAACGAATTGCCTCAAATAAAATGTTACCGAAAGGGTGGATAAAAAAGGTACGTTGACTCATAAACCGATGTTACCGGAAAGAGATTCGGAAACGGAGGTTTGACATATGAGTCCTCAGGCCAAGGA
>JBDKUX010000124.1:0-7583 GCA_039679455.1 Smithella sp.
GCCGTCGTTGACATCACCATGGCCAAGCTCTGGATTACCGAAATGGCGTGTCGCGTAGTTGACCGCTGTCTGCAATTCTTCGGCGGCTATGGCTATTGCGAAGAATATCCGATTGCCCGCGCCTGGCGCGACATTCGGATCACCCGCATTTTTGCCGGCAGCAACGAAACAATGAAACAAATTATTGCCAAGGCAATAGTACAAAACAAAATATAAATGAAATTTAAACTTATATATCCGAAATGGAAAAAGCTGGAATGTCAGACGCACTTCACCCTGCCGCCGCACGGCCCCGTTGTCTTTGCGGCAACGCTTCCCCAGGATGTGGAAGTCGAATTCGTTGACGAGAATGTGCAGCCGCTCAATATCGAAGCAGACGCCGATTTTGTCGGAATTTCCGCCATGCTGACGGCGCAGATAAAACGAGGCTGGGAAATTGCCGATGCCTACAGAAAATGGGGGATAAAGGTCATCTTCGGCGGTATTGCCACGATGCTGCATGCCGAGGAAACTGCTCTGCATGCCGATGCGGTATTTATCGGCGAGACGGAAGGCCGCATGGAGCAGGTCTGCACCGATTTTAAAAAAGGCAAACTGCAAAAGGTTTACAACTATTATCAGGATTTTCCGCCCATTGAAACGGTGGGCTCCGCCCGGCGCAGCATCCTGAACCGGGATATGTACAATTACCGCGGCGTACAGATGGTCGATCTGGTGCATGCATCCCGCGGCTGCCGTTTCAATTGCTATCCCTGCTGCGTCAGTTTCTTAGGCGGCCGCCGGTTCCGGCCCCGTCCCTTTGATAAAGTCGTTGCAGAAATGGCCGCTATTGATAATAACAGGCTTTTCATCGTCGACAATTCACTGGCGCAAGACAAAGACTGGGAAATGAATCTTTTTCGTGAAATGATACCGCTGAAAAAGAAATGGTGCTGCCATCCCATTGAAAATGACGATAAGGTATTGGACCTGGCGGCGCAGGCCGGAGCCTGGTATGTATATCAAGCGATATTTGATACTTCCGATTTTATCCGTGACCGCATTAAACGCTATCATGACTACGGTATCGGTGTAGAAGGCAGTATTCTTCTGGGGCTTGATTATCATACGGAAGACTACATCAAGCGTCTGGTTGATTTTCTGCTTGAAAGTGAACTGGATATGGCGGAATTCACGGTGCTCACCCCGTTTCCCCATACCCGCACGTTTGATGATCTACATAACGCCGGCAGAATTTTTTCCTATGACTGGAATGATTACACGTGCGATAAAGTCGTGTTTCAGCCGCAGGAGATGACGCCTGCAGAGCTGCAGAGCATGTACCTTTATGCTTGGGATAAATTTTATGAGGATGAACCGCAAAGTTACAAGATGTTTAAACTGCTGAAACAGGTTATGGAAAAAGAAAAGGCGGATAATACATATAAGCCGCGCAGGCGCAACTAGTTTCCCAAAATAGAGAGTGAAGATTTAACCATGAAAAAAATCGGCGGCAAATCCGTTGTAGTTATTGACGGCGGCAATATCAGTTTTGACGATATCATCGCCGTTGCCCGCGACGGAGTCGAAGTGCGAATAAGCAAAGATAAAAGTTTCGTGCGGCGGATGGAAAAGACGCAGCAGATGCTGATGGAATCCCTGCGCCGGGGCATCCCTGTTTACGGGGTAAACACGGGATACGGCAAATCCTGCGGCAGCAGGATGTCCATGGATATCGCCCTGAAAAACGGTGAAAATATTTTCCGCTTTCATGGCTGCGGCACGGGTGAACCCGTCGGCATCGAGGAAACGCGCGGCGCGATGTTGTGCCGGATAATTTGCCTGGCGCGGGGCTATTCGGGAGTTTCCGTCGCACTGCTACAGCAAATAGCCGATTTTTTAAATTCCAGAATAACGCCGGTCGTCCCCTGTGAAGGCTCCGTCGGTGCTTCCGGTGATTTGACGCCCATGTCTTATATCGGCGCCTGCCTCGCCGGTGAACGCGAAGTCTTATTCCGCGACGAGAGGATGCCGGCAATCAAAGCCCTGAAAAAAGCCGGTCTCAAACCTTACAAGTATTTGCCCAAAGAGCCGCTTTCCATGGTTAATGGTACTACCACGATGACAGGCATTGCCGCACTGACGGTGGAAAGAGCAGAACGCATTTTAGATGCCGCCCTTTGCGCTACGGCGCTTTCCGTGCATGCTTTAAGAGGAAATGCCCATCACTATCATCCGGTTATTGCTGAGGCCAAGCCTTTTCCCGGCCAGACCCTCGTCGCCGAGCAGATAACCCGCCTGCTGCAGACAAAGGCATCAGTGGGGCAGCTTGAAGATGACGCCCCGGAAACGCTGCAGGACCCCTATTCTCTGCGCTGTGCGCCGCAGGTAGCCGGGGTATTGCATGATGCCCTCTCCTGGATCAGGCAATGGGTGGAAATTGAAGCTAATAGTTCCAACGACAATCCCATATTTGATCCGGCGACAGGTGAGGTTCTTATGGGAGGTAACTTTTACGGCGGACACATCGCGTTTGCCATGGACGGACTGAAGGCGGCGCTGGCTTCTGTCGCCGATATGTGCGAGCGCCAGACAATGCTGCTGGTCGATCCGCATTTAAACAGAGGATTGCCGGGTGATCTGGTACGACCAATAGAAGCGGAAACCGGTCTGCGCCACGCCTTCAAGGCGATGTCCATTGCTTCCTCAGCTTTGACGGCGGAAGCGTTGAAAGGAACAATGCCTGCGGCGTCGTTTTCGCGCTCCACCGAATCGCATAACCAGGACAAGGTCAGCATGGGAACAATCGCCGCACGGGATGCCCAAAGAATTTGCACTTTAACGGAACGTGTTTTAGCGATACATCTTCTGGCGGCGGCGCAGGCCTGTGATATCCGGGGTAACATTAAAGCAAGGCCGTTATTGGCTGGAATTCAGGAAAAAATCCGGTTGATCAGCGAGCCGGTTATTGAAGACCGGCCTTTGGATGCCGATATAGAACGCATGTGCGTTGCCGTCAGGTATTCCGATTTTTTCAGGATAAAATAATGACGGCCTCGTAAAAAGGCCGGATGCTGCGTTGCGCTTCATCCTTCGTCACTGCGGCGTACGCTAAGTACGACTCATTCCTCAGGATTCGCGCGCCTTGCCTGCGACCTTTTTACGAAGCCGTCTGTAAATGGCCATTTTTATGATTTTTGCAAGGATGTCAGTAATGGATGAAAACAAAAAAAGTATAGAAATAAAATATTGTGTGCCATTTTTCGATCTCGATCCGATGCATATTGTCTGGCACGGCAACTATCTTAATTATTTTGAGATTGCCCGGGCCAAACTCCTTAACCACTACGGTGTTGATTTATATTCTTATTATGACAGCCATAAATTAATTTTCCCCATAATTCGAACGGCAACAAAGCATATTTATCCTTTACGCCACAACGATGATATTATTATCAAGGCAACGCTTGCGGACGCCCGCGTAAAACTTGTTGTCGATTTTGAGATTCGAAAAGAAGACGACGGCAAAGTCTGCTGCCGCGGCCGCACCGAACAGGTAACAGTAAAGGTGCCGGAAATGGAAACGATCTTCAAGATTCCCGAGGACATCCGCCGGGCTTTAGGTTTCTATAATGGCTGAAGCATTGCCCGAAGCCTTTGCCGCCGGAGTGGAGCGTGTTGCGGCCTGGGCGGATCTGCTTGATTCGATCAATGTTTATCCGGTTGCCGACGGCGACACCGGACGCAACCTGTTTGTCAGTCTGACGCCGCTGCTTGATTACCATCAGGAAAAAGAAACAATTATCCACCGGCTTCTTTTATCGGCGCGCGGCAATTCCGGCAATATTGCCGCCAGATTTTTTTCGTCATTTTACCGAGTCGATTCATCGGAAAACCTTTATGACTGCGCACTGGAAGGAAGCAGACGCGCCTGGAAGGCCGTTAATGATCCAAAGCCGGGCACAATGCTTAATGTATTTGACGCACTGGCGGAAGCCCTGAAAAATCGACCGATTTCCCTTGATCAAAACGCAGCCGATTCCATAATTCATCGTTTGGAAAAATCGGTCCACGACACCTGTGCAATGCTGCCGAAATTAAAAAAGGCCGGTGTGGTGGATGCCGGCGCCTTGGGAATGTACATTTTTTTTGAAGGTTTTTTCTTTTCGCTGACTGAAACTGCACGTAATCACCGGCCGATTACGGAACTGTTTAAAACTCGCCTGCACATTTCTCGGGAATTTCGGGAAGATGCTCAAGCCGGGTACTGTGTGGATTTCGTTGTTGAAGCGCATAATTTATCCTCGGAGAAATTGGCGAATATCACGGCTGGTGAAGAGAGCATCGTTGTTATTCCTAACGGCGATCTCTATAAAATCCATCTGCACACGGACGACAAAGAAAAAATAAAAGCCGCAGCGGCAAAGTTCGGCAGCGTTATCAACTGGGAAGATGACGATCTCGGTCAGCAGATCAATGAATTTCGTCATGCCCGATCCGATCCGAAAATGCACATAATGACCGACGCCGCCGGTTCCCTGACTCATGCCGATGCGCAAAAAAACGGCATAACCCTCTTACACAGCTACATAACTCTGAATGGAAAATGCCTGCCCGAAACGCACCTTCATCCCGAGGAACTTTACGTGGCAATGCGCAATGGCATCAAAGTGTCAACCTCACAGGCATCGGTTTTTGAAAGACAGCAGTTTTTTGAAAGCGTTCTCGACCGTTTTGAAAAAGTGTTATATCTATGCGTCGGTTCCGTCTACACAGCCAATTACATGGCTGCCTTGGAATGGAAAAAGCAAAACGATCCGCGAGACCGGCTTATTGTTCTGGATACAGGGGCGGCATCAGGAAGACTGGCGGCAATAGTGCTGGCGGTTAACAGTTATTTAACAAAAACAAAGGACATGGAAAAGACGGTTGAATTTGCAGCAAAAGCTGTATCGGCCTGCGAAGAATACGTTTTTCTGGACAAACTGGAGTATCTGGCTGCAGGCGGCAGATTGTCCAAAACAAGCGCCTTCGTTGGCGATATGCTGAAAATGAAGCCGGTTGTATCACCACAGCCCGAAGGAGCAAAGAAGGTCGGTGTAGTGCACAATCAGGAAGACCAGATCAAGACGGCGCTCCAGCGGCTTTCATCATCTCTGACCAAAGAAACAAAAGCGTTTATCATGCTTGAATATTCCGACAATTATGATTTAGTCAACGATACAATTAAGCCGATGATTGCAGAGAGTTTTCCACGGGCGCAAATAATCGTTCAGCCGCTGTCACTGACGTCCGGCGCCCACATGGGGCCGGGAACATGGGCGGTAGCCTTTCTTCCAGAGATAGAATAATTATATGAGTAAAGCAGGCAAAAAAATAACCCCTTCTTTAATAAATCAGAAAGGCCGTTTTGCCTTTGTGATTCCTGTATACAACCATGACGGTTGCGTGGCTCAGGTTATCCGACGCGCAAAGAAGCTGGGCTTTCCGGTGTTTGTCGTCAATGACGGATCAACTGACAACACTTACGATGAAATCAGGAACATCCACGGTATCCGAATTATTTGCCACGAAAAAAATATGGGCAAGGGTGCAGCCCTGATGAGCGGATTTACCGCCGCCGCATCAGAAGCCGACTGGGCAATTACCATAGACGCCGACGGCCAGCATCACCCGGTAGACGCATTAAATCTCATTGTCGCAATTCCCGGGTCAAGACGTGCAATTGTAGTAGGAGCCAGAGAAGGCATGCAGGGAGAACATGTCCCCTGGACAAGCCGCTTCGGCCGGAAATTTTCCAACTTCTGGGTCTGGGTGTCGGGCGGCCCTCTTCTTTCCGACTCTCAGAGCGGCATGCGCATTTACCCTCTACCGGAAGTAACCGCCCTACCTGTCAAAGCGCAGCGCTTTCAATTTGAAGTGGAAGTTCTCGTACAGGCGAAAAGAAAGGGCCTGCCTGTCTTGGAGGCGCCGGTCAGGGTTGTCTATAACCCGGACGGATCAAGAATTTCGCACTTCCGCCCTTTTGTCGATTTTGTTCGCAACTCTTCGACTTTCACCCGTCTAATTTTCACCCGGATATTTTTCCTGCTGCAAATTCTTTAAGACATACGGTCTCTATTCAACTTTAATCTTAACTTCTTTGATTTTTTCCTTCTTGCTTTTATGCATCTTTATTTCCAGAACTCCGTCTTTTAACGTTGATTTTACCTTGTCAGTATTTATCTTCTCGGGAAGAGTGAAAACCCGGCAGAAAGATCCGAAGGAGCGCTCCCACTTGTGATAATATTGTTTGTCAATTTCCTCTTCCTTCTTTTTTTCTCCACAGATTTTAATAGTCTCATCCGTTATCGATACTTCTATGTCCTCTTTCTTCATGCCGGGAAGTTCAGCCCGCGCTATTAAATCATCGCCATCCTCAAAGATATCCACCCAAAAAGAAGTAAGAGGATGTGTTCCTTCCAAGCTGACCAATTCTTCCTTTCCTTCGTCTTTTACCATGGTACACCTCCCAAACATTAATTTTGTCCAAGTCTTCCCATAGGCATATTAATAGTATTGATGCACTGATCCTTCAATTTCATATCCAGATCACGTTGATTCATCAGAAAATTCTTCCAACTCTTTGAAATTTTCATTTACAACATTTTTAAATGTTTCACCGCCCGTTTTGTAAGCTTCCATCCACTCAATAATAACTTTTCTGCTATTGGGGGGAAATATTGGCGATTCTTTCCAGAATTTATTCATAAATCTTTCTGTCTGCTCATATAAGGCGTTCCTTGCAATAAAATAGTCGTTGAAAACAGTTTTATTGAAAGCGATCATTTCTTTAGTGATTCGCAGATTATCCATTTTTATGCCTCCAAAACAAATATTATCTGATTTGTTATGATTTTTCCTTTATTTCACGTCGTCTGTATCAGCGGCTTTGGGCAAAACAGATACATCCTCTGCGAGCAGTATTCTAATGAGTTCAGCACGAGCTTATACTGCCAACAACGGTTAGTTCTTTGCCAATCGAGAATAGATTCTTATTGTGTCAGTGCCTATGCTATCAGTAATGACGCCATAACCCTGCAAACAATATCAGTCTCAATCACAATTTCAGAAAAAGTTTTATCTTGTTAAATTTTTGCGAGCTGCTTTTTTATCTTTCAGCTTTCAGCATAAGGAACACTTCCAAATCACCGCTAAGAAGACGCGAGGAATTCTATTAACCCTCACATAATTTGTGTTGTACAATAAATTAAGAGTTTGGATTTATTAAAGAACAACAAAGCCTCCAAAAGGATATATTCCATTTGGAGGCTTTACGTGATTAATTTCAAACAATATCTTCTTTCCATCATCTACTCCATATAAGGGTACTCATAAAGCAGGTTGTTGTCAGAAGAAATCCGGCTTTTAATAAGAATTTACATGCTATTAAAAACTAATATAAGCAAAGCAACCTTGCATGTCAAATACTTTCTGTACACGAATTGCCTCAAATAAAATGTTACCGAAAGGGTGGATAAAAAAGGTACGTTGACTCATAAACCGATGTTACCGGAAAGAGATTCGGAAACGGAGGTTTGACATATGAGTCCTCAGGCCAAGGA
>JBDKUX010000125.1:0-3493 GCA_039679455.1 Smithella sp.
ACTGAAAGACAGGGGTTTCACGGGAGGCATATTCGGCGATATTGATCTGGAAGAACATTATGTCTGGATCGAAAGAGTAATGAAGAAAGTTGGCATGCAAATGATAATGCCCTTATGGAAACAGAATAGAGACAAAATAGTTCTTGATTTTATCGATCGAAAATATTCATCGAAAATTATTTCCATCAACAAAACCAAGATTGATGTTAAATACCTGGGTTGCGAAATCAATATTAATACATTTAATGAATTAAAAAATAATGGAATTGATCCTTCCGGAGAAGGCGGTGAGTTTCATACGATTGTTTACGATGGGCCTATATTCAAGGTTCCTTTAAAACTCAACTTAAATGCGGTTATTGATGAAAGAGAACATGTTTTTTATGATTTATAAAATATTAGCCGACATGTGTGGTCGGCCTGTTGCCCAAAATCTCTTTGGAGCGGCAAGAGATAAAGAAATTTGAGCAACAGGCCGTACCCTTTTACATTTACTCGCGTCTGTTTTCGTCGTTAGGAGTTAACAAAGAAAGGAGGAACTATGAAAATGAAGAAGATTATAGGAGCGCTGGTTTTGTTTGGGGTGCTGATTTTCGGGGTTGGCTCGGTCATGGGGATGCATCACGCAATTAAGATTCAAGACAAGGCCGGGATAGGGAAGTATCTTTCTGACACTGAAGGAAAAGCTCTCTATTGGTTTAAGAACGATTCCCCTGGGAAAAGCTCATGCGCTGGACCCTGCCTGGAGAAGTGGCCCCTGTATTACCGGGAAAAGGTTGCAGCGCCAAAGGACATAAAACCCGGGGACTTTGGAACAATCACAAGAAAAGACGGGAAAAAGCAGACAACTTTCAGAGGATACCCGCTTTATTACTGGGTTAAAGATAAGCAACCAGGCGATACAAATGGTCAGGGTGTCAATAATGTGTGGTTTGTAGTCAATCCTGATAATTTTCCGCCGAAGTAGTCTTTCAATAAGTAATAGATGATCCCGGCTCATTGAATATGGTTTCAAATCAGTTTTCTCCTAACGATGCATCTCAAGGGACCGGCGGGGCACGCAGGCCCACCGGCCCTTGAGTTTTTAGTCAGAAGTTCGGTTTACACAATGCTGGAAAAACTTACAGGTCAAAAACTCGTGTGCCCCTGGTGGTTGTGTTTTACATTCGACAACCCTTTACGCCGGTTGCTCCACACCCCGGAGGTCATCCTGTCCCCCTATGTTCAACCGGGAAATAATGTCATAGACGTTGGCGCCGGCATGGGATATTTCTCTATTCCGCTCGCTAAACTTGTGGGCCCATTGGGTCACGTAACCGCCGTCGACATCCAGCCTCAAATGCTGTCGGTTCTTTCCAAAAGGGCGAAGCGATCCGGAGTTTCGGAAAGACTTACTACATATTTAGCAACCGCGGAATCTTTGGGTAATCATACGGCTGCTGATTTCATTCTGGCGTTTTGGATGGTTCATGAAGTACCCGATCAAAAGAAACTATTGCGCCAAATCCACGCTCTATTAAAACCGAATGGGCTCTTTCTGTTCGTTGAGCCCGTCGTGCATGTACCCAAGCATTACTTTCTTCAAACATTGCAGACAGCGCAAAGCGTCGGGTTTTCCATAACAGAATACCCGCATATTCGGATAAGTCACAGCGCTCTCCTGTCATGCAACAAAGACAGCAATAACTATGATTCTTGCAGTTGATGTTTTTTATTATGAAAATAAAGGCAATGTCGGCGGTGTTATTTTTGATAACTGGACTGACGAAAAACCTGCCGTCGAGTTAATTGCAAAAGTCGACAATATCGCAAAATACGAATCAGGATCATTTTATAAAAGAGAATTACCCTGCATATTGAAATTGATCAAAGATTATTCTTTGCATCCTGAATTTATCGTTGTTGACGGCTATGTATTTATCGATGGCATTTCCAAACCCGGGCTGGGATTTTATTTATACAACTCCTTATCCTGCAAAACACCCATAATCGGCGTGGCTAAAAGTTATTTTAATGGGATTCCGCCATCTTGTGAACTGTTAAGAGGAAAGAGCAAAAGACACCTTTTCATTACATCTATTGGAATCAATCTTGAGCTTGCTAAAGAATTCATTTCAAAAATGCACGGGAAAAGCAGAATTCCATCTCTTTTAAAAAGAGCTGATCAGTTAAGTAAAAGAATATCCTGAAAAGGCTATGACCTGACGTGCACGGTGCGTCAGGGGTAACATGCGTTGCTTCGTTTCAGGGATTAGTTCCCTAAAGATGCAAATTATCCGTAATAATTTAGGCGGAAATATGTCGGAACAATTATTCAGTCTCCATTCCTGGCCGCAGGCTATTGTCCACATCGACGGCGATGCTTTTTTCACTTCCTGCGAAGAGGCCATCCATCCGGAACTTCGAGGAAAGCCGTTGATTACCGGCGGCGAGCGCGGTATTGTTGCCTGCGCCAGTTACGCCGCCAAGAAAATTGGCGTTGCGCGCGGCATACCGCTGCATGAAGCGCGAAAAATCTGTCCCGGCTTAATTATCCTGCCTTCCGATTATGAAACTTACAGTCTGTTTTCCCGGCGGATATTCAGCATCATGCGGCGCTTTACACCAGACGTGGAAGAATATTCCATTGACGAAGCCTTTGCCGACATCACCGGCATGCGCCGCGCCCTGCACTCCTCCTACGAAGAAATCGCTTTACGCATGAAACAGGGCATAGAAAGAGAACTGGGCATTACCGTTTCCGTAGGCCTGAGCATCACTAAAGTTCTGGCGAAGGTTGCCTCCAAGCACCAAAAACCGGCAGGCATGACGGTAATTAAGGGAAGGGAGATCCCCGATTACCTCCGCAATCTGCCGGTAGAGAAAATCTGGGGCATCGGGAACGCAACAACAAATTATTTAGCCAAGATGGGTATTCGTTATGCGCTGGAATTCGTCCAGTTGCCCGAAAAAACGGTGTTGCAGAAATTTACCAAACCCGGCGTGGAAATCTGGCAGGAATTGCGCGGCAAATCGGTCTATCCGGTAACAGCCGAAGAGAAGAGTTCTTATGCTTCAATCAGCAAAACAAAAACTTTTGCTCCGCCCACAAACAACGCCGAATATCTCTTTGCCCAACTGATGCGCAATATGGAATCGGCCTGCATCAAAGCGAGGCGCTACAAGCTTGCTCCGCACAATATCGTCGTGTTCCTGAAGAAAAACAACTTTGATACGCAGGGCAGCGAAGCAATGCTTTCGCGCCCCTGCGCCTGCCCGCTGGAATTTTCCGGAATTGTCCGCAATCTTTTCAATGCCTGTTTCCGGGCGAATGAAATATATCGCGCGACGGGTGTTATTCTTCTAAACCTGCAACCGGATGCCGATACTCAATATTCTCTTTTCGATGATCCGTTGCAGGCGGAAAAGATAAAAGAACTTTACGCTGCCGCCGATGAACTGGGGAAAAAATTCGGCAAGCATACTTTGTATCTGGGCGCCTCCCATCCAATCG
>JBDKUX010000126.1:0-2279 GCA_039679455.1 Smithella sp.
GAACTGCTTAATCAATTCAAAGCAATAGAGAAAATTCACGATTCTGATAAAAACATTGTAAAAACTCTAATTGACGCTTCCATTACCAAAAGAAAGGTCCAGCAGCTGGCCTCTTAAAACAAAACCCCGGCGAGGATGCACCAGGGTTCTGACTATTTAGATATCCTTAAAATGTTCAAACATGAAGGTATCGCTTCCGTGATAAATAATGGTGCCTTCAACATAATAAAAATAATAAGCAGTTGGTTCGAAAGAACTTGGTGGCAATGGCGGCTTTTTAGTCATAAAGCTAGGCTTGCTTCTCTGTTTTATTTTCGGGTACTTAAATAGTTTTCTGTTTTTTGTTTTTTCAAAAAACTCATCATCCACATTTTTATTTATAACAAAAACATCAAAGTTTTTGTATCGGAAATAATATTGTGGAAAAAATTCATGATCAATATATCTAATAGATTGTTTTTCAGTAATTACCATTTCCACCTGAAAAACTCCTCTTAATTTACTAAACCTTATTAGCCCACATATTGAATCTCGGCAGAAAGGCATTTCTTCTTTCAATGCAAAGTTTATTATAGAATCAATTTGAATATTCTTAGTTGCAACTTCCCTAATATAACGCCCATGATTATTAGTGCATGAGAAAATTGCAATAAGCAAAATGAGGGAAAAAGTTATCTTATTAATAGAATATTGTTTCATCTGACTTTGTTCTATAAACTCCAATTTTTATACTTGAATTCTTCTGGGGATAATACGTCTTCGTCCAAACTCGTGTTTGTGGGTCTGTCCCACCTGGCATAGAATTTTTAGGATGACTATGTACATACTCTCGAACTCCCAAATTTCTATACAAGTAATCAGCATAGATGTCTCTTCCTATTACATCACTCTTTGGAAGATGACTTGTTGCAACAATGCCATTATTATCTCCGAATTTTATTTTAGCCCATTCTACGTTTGAGTTTTGTGCAACAAATTTAAATAGTGCATCAGTTTGAAAATCGCTTGAAGTGTTTAGCACTGTAGCATTGTTCCCTTCGCTATCTTTCGTTTCTTTTTTATTTGATTCTTTACTATCGTTTGAGTTTTGCTGCTTATCGTTCTTTGAATCTGCTTTTTTATCATCTTTTTTTTCAGATCCTGGAAGAATACCCTTCTCTACAGTAACAGATTTGCTTTTATCTAAAGAACCATCATATTCTGACGCATATAATACATCATGATCATCCTTAGTGGGTTTAATTAAATTAATTTCACCGGTATTTTTGTCTAACTGATAGTCGGACATTTCCATGCCATCAGGATCTATAAACACAATTGGATTGTTTGAAACATAATTGTAAGGCGTTAGGTCAAGATAATATTCAGCCATAGGATCCTGAGTAATAAATCTTCCTATTTGCGGGTCATAAAACCTAGCGCCGTAGTCGTACCAGCCCAGCCTCACCCCGCCGGCAAAGGTTTCGTCCTGCAGCTCCTTGCCGTTGAAGAGGTAGCGGTTGGTATTGCTTATGGCCAGCGGGGTGTGCTCCAGCCCGAAGGCGTAGTAGTCCGTGGCCTGTAGCACCACCCCGTTCCCGTTGAATACCACGCGGGTGTTGGCCAGGTGGTCCTTCAGGAAGTACTCATGGCTGAGCCCCTGACCGGTGGCGCGCACCACCCCCTCGGGGTGCAGGATGTAGTCCAGGGACCCATCACCCCTGTACACGCACGACCCTTCGTAGTAATTCTGCACGGCGTTCCCCTCCAGCATGGCCAGCTTGCTTCCGGTTGCGCTGTAAATGTACGGAATATTTTTGGTTCACCTTTCGGTGCGGCTGAAAGCTACGCTCAACGTAGCTCCTTTCCTGCACCGGCGGTCAGGAAGTCACCGTTTAGATACGACGTAAGCACAGTCTACGCCGAGCGAGGGCTCATCGAAGGTAAATCCGCGCGAGCGGGTGTGGGTCTAAAACCGCAGGCACAGCCTGCTAAAAATAGAACGACTCAGGCATTTAAGCCTTAGCCGAACGTTGTTTCAATCTGACAGCCTCCGCTCAACGGGGGCAGGTTTCGCTTTTCCTATGTTTACCCAAGGCAAAGCCTTGCTTTATACTCGGACGGCGGTGCAACCGCCGCCCAACGGCGATTAATCTAGCCTCGGTTCAACAGGGAACTGCTTAATCAATTCAAAGCAATAGAGAAAATTCACGATTCTGATAAAAACATTGTAAAAACTCTAATTGACGCTTCCATTACCAAAAGAAAGGTCCAGCAGCTGGCCTCTTAAAACAAAACCC
>JBDKUX010000127.1:0-42914 GCA_039679455.1 Smithella sp.
ACCCTTTTCCCGCAGATTCCAAAGATATGGCCACACGGAAAGCTTCGGAAACCGTAATGCAGGCGCTGGCGGCAAAAATTCCCGAAATGATGGGGGGATCCGCCGATCTCAATCCATCGACATTCACCTGGCTAAAAAACTATGGAGATTTCCAGAGCCCCGCCACTTCCTCCCAGGGACTGCACGGCATGGTTGGAGGTGATTGGAGCTATCTGGGGCGCAATATTCACTTTGGTGTACGGGAGCATGCCATGGGGGCCATTACCGTGGGCATGGCTCTGCACGGCGGATTCATTCCCTATACCGCGACATTTCTCACGTTTGCCGACTACATGCGTCCGCCCATGCGCCTGGCTGCTTTAATGGGTTTGCGGGTGATATTTGTTTTCACGCACGACAGCATTGGCGTCGGCGAAGACGGCCCCACTCACCAGCCTATAGAGCAGATCATGAACATGCGGCAGGTTCCCAATCTGACGGTAATCCGGCCCGCCGATGCCAATGAAGTTGTGGAGGCCTGGCGGATGGCCTTGTCGAAAACCAACGGGCCGACGGTGCTCGTCTTCAGCCGTCAGAATTTGCCGGTGCTGGATCGTGCCGTCTGTGCTCCAGTGGCCAATGTCCGCCGGGGCGGCTATATTTTGTGGGAATCGTCATCCCAGCCGGACTTAATACTGATTGCCACAGGTTCGGAAGTAGCAGTCACACTGGCTGCAGCGCGCAAATTAGCCGCCGACAGCGTAAAAGTCCGCGTTGTTTCCATGCCTTGCTGGAGTATTTTTGACCGCCAGGCGCAGGAATACCGGGACACAGTCCTGCCGCCGCAAATTCCGGCCCGCATCGCCGTGGAAGCAGGCGTCAAATTAGGCTGGGAACATTATACCGGACTATCAGGAAAAGTTATCGGGATGGAAAGTTTCGGCGCCAGTGCACCCGCTCCGGTTTTGTTTGAAAAATTCGGGTTTACGGAAGACAACATTATCGCTGCCGCCAAAGAGATGCTCAATTTCTAATCACAGGGGAAAGGATGATTGCCGCAGACCTTGATTTTTTTCTGGGTACGTACGAAAGCGCAGTTCTTGATGCATTGAAATCACTGCAGAAAAGCAGGATCATTCAACGCATCTGGGATCGGGACTATACTGTCTGGAAAGCAAAGCCGGACGGCATTATTAATCGCCTGGGATGGCTTCATGCGCCTTGCGAAACAATGGAGAAACTGTCTTATATTCGCTCCGTAGTTGTTCCAATGATCGCTGAAGGCTATAAGGACGTTGTTCTCCTGGGCATGGGCGGTTCCAGTCTGGCTGCCGAAGTATTTGCCCAAATGTTAGGCAGCCGCGAGGGACATCCGAAATTACATATTTTAGATACAACCGATCCGTTGACTATATCCCGACTTGCACATCAACTGGATTGGGCCAAGACTCTTTTTCTTGTTTCTTCTAAATCGGGAACAACCCTGGAGACGGTTTCGCTGTTTCATTACTTTTATAATTCGGCCCTGAAGAAAACAGGTAAACAGGCTTGTCGTAATTTTATATTTATTACCGATCCCGACAGCCCTATGGAGGAGCTGGCACACAGGCTGTCATTAAGACATGTATTTTTAAGCAATCCGGCAGTGGGAGGCCGCTATTCAGCGCTTGCCTTTCCGGGTATAGTTCCCGCTGCTCTTCTTGGGCTTGATATTGATGGCATTTTGAGAGACGCCCAGGCCGTTGTGGAAAATGAGAAAGCTGGGTGTTTCAATGGTAAATTGAATTCCAGCGGCAGCGTATTAGGGGCTGCTTTAGGAACCCTGGCGCAAAGGGGACGCAATAAACTTACTTTTATTTTTCCACCGTCATGGAGGCCTTTTGGCGGCTGGCTGGAACAGCTTCTTGCCGAAAGCACCGGCAAGGAAGGCAAGGGAATTCTGCCGGTCTGTCCGGAAAAGTTGAACGCTCCGGCAAGTTACAATGATGATCGTTTATTTGTAATTTTTCACAATAAAGAAAAATTAAACTCTCCCCAAGTTTCCGCCATTATTGATGCCGGTCATCCGGTAATCACCGTCAGAGTTAAGAGACAACTTCAGTTGGGCGGACAGATGTTTCTCTGGGAATTGGCTACCGCAGTAATTGGACACGTGCTTGACATTAATCCCTTCGATCAGCCCAATGTGGAAGACAGTAAAGTTTTAACCCGCCGGATGATTGACCTCTACCGCAGAAAAAAAGAACTGCCGAAGGAAACAGCCGATCTGACGACGAAGGAATGCGATGTTTACGGTTGCCCGTCTGCTGCCACACCGGCCGAAGCTTTGGCGGGTTTTCTGGCTGCAGCAAAAGATGATGCCTATGTCTGCCTGCAGGTTTATCTGACATCAAAACCGGAAATGGATGCAGCCCTGCTTAAGTTGCAGACGGCAATCAGTAAAAAATACCGTGTAGTGGTGGTAATCGGTTATGGACCTCGCTATTTACATTCGACAGGTCAGCTGCATAAAGGCGATGCCGGACATGGTTTGTTTATACAACTTACTTCAAATGATGTTCAGGATATAGAAATACCTGATTACCCGGGTGCTTCCGGTTCCACTCTCACTTTTGGCGCGATCAAAGCGGCGCAGGCCATGGGAGACAGGCAGGCGCTGATCAAACTCGGCCGGAAAGTTATTCGTTTCCATCTAAAAGAAGACGTTACTGCCAATATTAAATCACTTGCTTTCAATCTTGCCCGACGGTGGCAATGACTTTGTGTTCTTATGCTTTTTTGCCTTGTAAAGCATGGCGTCCGCTTTTTTCAGGAGGGCGTTGGCATCATCAATTTCCTGCTCCATACAGGATAGACCAAAACTTATAGAAATCGGAATGGCAGTGCCTTCAAAATCCAGGGGATGATCAATAAAAAAAGATTTCAGGCGGTTTGCCAGTTCGGATGCTTCGCCGATGAGAGTGTTGGGAAGGATAATGACAAATTCATCGCCCGCAAATCTCGCCACAACATCACTTCCACGAGTCATTTGCAATAAACTGCCTGCTACATATTTGAGGACAAAATCACCTGCTTTATGACCAAATTGGTCATTTACCATTTTGAAATCATCCACATCGAAGAAAACCACCGTCAGCGGAGTTTCGTATCGTTTGGCCCGTTCTAATTCTTTTTGCAGGATCTGTTCCATAACCCTGCGGTTTATTAGTTGGGTGAGGGGATCTGTTGAGGCTAAAATATGCAGCTTTTCATGAGCCATTACATTGGACAGACAGATAGAAACAATTATTGCCAGCTGTTTCAACAGGGTTGTATCCATCTCCGGTTCATAGCGTGATGGTGAATGATCGCCGTGATTAAGGCTTCCAATAATTTCCCCATCAAGTGTAAGGGGAGCGATGGCCAGTGATTGTACACAATTTTTATATGATTCGGGAAGCAATGCATGGAAAGAACTCAAATTATTATTGATCAGGATGGGATCCGTTGAATTGTTGGTAAGCTGGAGAAACGTCTCTCGGCTGATTGGACTCGTACGTTCTTTCAGAATTTTTGACGGTGCAGATTTCTTAATCATATTGGCAACGTCACTGCCGTCAATCAGGGATATCCACACATAAGGTATATCCCTCTTATTTTGTATTTCCGTCAATAGCTTTTCCAGAAAATCCTTGAAATTGAGAATAGATAAAACACTTGTCTCGATTTCGAAAAATTTTTGGGCAATTTCCTGGTTTTTACCTAATGTTTCTATAATTTTTTCCATGTCTTTCATACGCTGAAACCCTTGTTTGTCATCAGTTATTTCCATCGCCATTTCCAATGGCGGAAGATGTTCGTAGTCGTGTATAGAGCTTATAATTGCCGTGTCAAAGCGAGTAAACGAAAAGGACTATAATAAAATCAATATTATATGTCAATTAAATATAAAAATCCTTTATGAGGAAGCTGGTTGCGGCAGTTAACCTGTTATTAAAAAAAAGTCCAATTATTGTATTCTTTTTAACACAATATTTTTATAAGACTTTTATTGACATAAGAGAATTAAAGATGTAAAAAAGTCATCAAAACAAAAAAATAAACAAAAAACTCAAATCAATAAGTTGGCAAGAGGTATTGATTTGCGTATTTTAAATAAAAACGTAAAGGAGGAAATAATGAAAAAGAAAGTTGTATTTTTTGTTATCATGATGATGTTATTCGCTTTTACTAGTTCATATGCGCAAGTGAGAGCGGGATCGGTAACTATTTCACCAAATGTCGGCGGTTACATGTTTGAAGGCAGTGAAGACATGGACAACTCATTGAGCGTGGGTTTGCGTGCCGGTTACAATTTTACTAAATATTTTGGACTTGAAGGATATGCTCATTATGTTCCAACGGAGATCACACATTCGAATGAAAGTGTTGATTTCTTAGGTTATGGACTGGAAGGGTTGCTTCATTTCTTCCCGGACAGTAAATTTGTTCCGTTTTTGGCAATAGGTGTTGGCGGTGTACATTATTCCAAGTCATACGAAGATACAACGGATGGAAAAAGAGATAAAATAACTGCCGATTACGGTATAGGTGCTAAATATTTCGTAACGGAAAATATTGCCGTGCGTGCTGACGTACGTCATGTCATTCCGTTTGACAGAGTTCACAACGATCTTCTTTACACAGTTGGTTTAAGTTTCGCCTTTGGTGGAGCAAAGAAAGTTGAGGAAGTAAAGCCCGCACCTGCAGCTCCGGTTGAAGAAGTAAAACCAGCTCCGGTTGAAGAAGCTAAACCCGAAATCATAGAGAAGGGAAGAACCACCCTGAATGTCGAATTTGATTTTGACAAGGCAACAATTAAGAAAGGTTACTACAAGGACATCGATGATCTGGTAGCAGTAATGAAGCAATATACGGATCTGAATGTGACAATTGAAGGACATACGGACAGCATAGGCAAAGCCGCCTACAATAAAAAACTTTCCCAGAAACGGGCTGACGCTGTAAAGAAATACATGGTTGAAAAAGGCGGTATTTCTGCAGATCGTCTGACCGCGGTAGGATATGGCGAGGATAAACCCATCGCTTCCAACAAGACAAAGCAAGGCCGTCAGAAGAACAGACGTGTTGAAGCAGTTGCGGATTACATAATCAAGAAGTAATTATTATATACAGTATAAAATGTAAAAAACACCCCGTGGCAATCCTGTCACGGGGTGTTTTTATTTGCTCAATTATGAAGACGCCGGAAATTTCATTAATAGAAAAAAACGAACAACACAAGCAGAAGAACAAGAACATGAGCACTATAAATACTGAATTTATGCCGATGGTAGAATTCAAATGCCTTTTGAATGCGATTAAGTCCGCCCAACGAGCGTCTGATTAGCACAAGTTGAGGATACTTGTAATTATCCGAGATAAAATATTTTTGAAATGCGCACATAGGATAAATTGCATAAACATCATCAGTCAGCGGTTGAAAGAGGGTGTCGTTAACAATACCCTGCCAGGGTTCATATGCTAACATTGCGGCATAATGCCGGTTTAGTACGTAGGCATGAGTCAGGCTCTGATAACGAACTTTCTGTACACACGGATTTGCAGTTTTACTACTGGAGCGAATTAAAGCTCCCAGAAGAAACACTTTCCATTGTGGATGTTGTTTCAAAAATTCAATGCAACTTCGCAGTGTCTCCGGATCGAAACGGTCAAATTCCACATCATCTTCAAAGATAACTATATTTCTTGCTCCCGCTTCCAGACCTTTCCGCAGGCATGTCATGTGGGACTCATATACTCCCTGTTCCATATTGAAAGGATGATGTTCACCGAGCTCGAATTCGACTCTATCAGCCAGCCCTACTTTAGCAAACTCCCGGAGCGCTGATTGGCGCCGATCTTCTCGTTCTCTCAAAGAAATACAGTATAAACGATCAAAAAAATCCCAGACGTTAGATTCTTCTTTCACATTATCCTCGGTTCTATACTATTTAAAAACTTCTTTTAACAGTTCGGTAACTCTTGCTTTCGGATTTGTGCGGATGCTGGTTTCTTCTTTGGCCAGAACATGGAATAATCCATCGAGCGCTTTAGATGAAACATACTGATTTACATCAAGATTTATAATTTTACCGACCAGGGGCAGGTTCTGTATATTACCGGTTATTGCTTCGTATTTCTGGGTAACCTTGTACTCGCTCATTGTTTTGCGCACCGTGGGCTGAAAATGTTCCAGCAATTTGTCGTATGTCTTGCTCTTGAGATAATCAGTTGCCGCCGTATTACCTCCCCTCAGAATTCTTTGGGCATCGTCAAATGAAATATTCGCAATTGCTTCTGCAAAAATATCAGCCGCCAGAGGTGCGGCTTTTTCCGCGGCCCTGTTCATGCTGAGTGTAAATTCATCCAACTGCGGCCCATAGCCGATGCTGCGCAAGATGGTTTCCGTTTTTCTGACTTCTTCGGGCAGAAGAATTTTTACTGCGGCATTGGCAAAATATCCGTCTTTCTTTCCCAGATACTTGATGGCATTTTTAATGCCGACATTCAGAGCCTCTCTGAGCCCCAGATCAATTTTACCATTAGTGGATTTGTTTTCAATTGTGGTGTCAAGAGCCTCTTTTAGTACATCAAAAATAGACGCCTGGGAGTATTGACATAAGAAAAAGACGATAAAGATACTTAAAATAATATTTTTTTTCATTATAGGTTATCCTTGTCTTTTTTGGTTTTAAGTCGAAGAGCCGGTTTACCTATGCTGCAGATAGAAAATTATCTTCTGTATTAGCACTTTTATTTCACCGCGGTGTCTTCGCACTCATACAAGTATAATGTAGCATAAAATTAAAATTATAAAAAACACTCAGTCGAAAAATTTCCCTTGATATTAAAAAATTTAAGAGTAAATTTTGTATATAATCTAAGTTGTTGACTAATTTATAACATTCCATCTAATACATATACCGCCACGGGAGAGAATGCTGGAGTTGTTTCAGGCATTTAAAAATGAAGGGAGAGCATCTATGAGCGAAAAAGAAGTGACGGAAACATCGGAAGCTGAAATTGCGGTACACATGGGGGAGGAACAGTTCCTCTATCCATCCGACCGGTTTATTGCCCAAGCCAATATGACCGATCCCAAAATTCTGGAACGTTTTAGCCTGGAAAATTTCCCTGAGTGCTTCAATGAGTATGCCGATCTTTTGTCGTGGTATGAGCGTTGGCATACGACGCTGGATGCCAGTGATGCTCCCTGTTTCCAGTGGTTTGTAGGCGGCAGGATCAACGCCAGTTACAACTGTATCGACAGGCATCTTGCCCGGCATAAAAATAAAACGGCCATTCATTTCGTGCCGGAACTTGAGGAGGAAAAAATTGAGCACATTACTTACCAGGAGCTTTATGTCCGGGTAAATGAGTTTGCGTCAGTCCTGAAGGACTTTTGCCAACTGAAGGCCGGAGACATTGTTACCCTCCACATGCCGATGGTGGCTGAACTGGTTATTTCCATGCTGGCATGTGCACGGCTCGGCATCATCCACTCGCAGGTTTTCGGAGGGTTCAGCGGCAAGGCATGTGCGGACAGGATCGTTGATTCCGGAAGTAAAGTCCTGATCACGGCGGACGCCTATTCCAGAGGCGGGCAGCTTATCGATCACAAAGAAAAGGCCGATATCGCCGTCGCCGAGGCGGCCCGCGATAACCAGAAGGTGGATAAGGTCCTTGTATGGCAGCGTTATCCTGGTAAATATTCCGCCAGTACTCCCATGATTGAAGGCCGGGATTACTTTGTAAATGATCTGTTGAAAAATTATTACGGAGCCAGGATAGACCCCGTGCCGATGGATGCTACTGCTCCTCTCTTTCTTATGTATACCAGCGGTACGACCGGAAAACCCAAGGGCACCCAGCACAGCACCGGCGGTTACCTTGCATATGTGGCTGGAACATCCAAGTATATCCAGGACATTCATCCGGAAGATGTTTACTGGTGTATGGCGGATATCGGCTGGATCACCGGTCATTCGTATATCGTATACGGCCCGTTGGCAATATGCGCTTCTACGGTCGTTTATGAGGGTATTCCCACTTATCCGGATGCCGGCAGACCATGGAGAATCGCCCAGGAACTGGACGTCAACATCTTCCATACCGCGCCTACTGCCATTCGCGCCTTGAGAAAGCTGGGGCCGGATGAGCCGCGGAAATATAATTATCACTTCAAACATATGACCACTGTCGGAGAACCGATCGAACCGGAAGTGTGGAAGTGGTACTACCATACCGTCGGCAAGGGTGAAGCGGTAATTTGCGATACCTGGTGGCAGACCGAAAACGGCGGCTTCCTTTGCAGTACCCTGCCGGCGCTTCAACCCATGAAGCCGGGGAGCGCAGGCCCGGGCGTGCCGGGTATTCATCCGATTGTGTTTGATGAAGATGGTAAGGTCATCCTTCCGGGCACTGGAAAAGCAGGAAATATCTGCATCCGGAACCCGTGGCCCGGCAGCTTCCAGACCATCTGGCGCGACCGTGGCCGTTACGTTAGTCAGTATTATGCAAAATACTGCAAAGACCCCAACAGCAAAAGATGGCAGGACTGGCCGTATATGGCGGGTGACGCCGCCGTCATCGCCGCCGACGGCTATATTCGCATTCTCGGCAGAATTGACGATGTCATTAATGTTTCCGGACACAGGCTGGGCACCAAGGAGATTGAATCCGCCGCCATGACTATTGTCGAGGTGGCGGAGGCGGCCGTTGTTCCGGTGAAACATGAATTGAAGGGGAAAGAGCCGGATCTGTATGTCGCCTTAAGGCCCGGATACAATCCCAGCGACGAACTTGCCGTCAGGATTCAAGATGCCGTTGTTACGGAAATCGGTGCGATTGCGCGGCCGAGAAAGGTATGGATCGTACCGGATATGCCCAAGACGAGGTCAGGAAAAATTATGCGCCGCGTTCTCGGCGCCATTTCCAACAATATGGACGTTGGCGATGTTATGACCCTGGCAAATCCTGAGATTGTTGCCGAAATAACAAAGATGGTTCAGAAAAAGTAAACGTCGATCTAATTCTAAAGTAAAGAAAGAGCATAATTAAGATCGTCGCAAAGATCGTCGGCATCTTCGAGGCCTATGGACAACCTTATGCTTTGCGGTTTCATTCCCGCTTTTGCTTTGCTTTCTTCACTTACATCCGAATGGGTATGATACCAGGGATTTTCCGCCAGCGATTCTACGCCTCCCAGAGATACCGCCAGATAAAAGATTTCCAGGTTATTTAATACTGTATATGAGTTTTCCTTGTTCCCGACGGGATCAAAAGTGATCATCGAGCCGGGGCCGTCGCATTGTTTCCGGTAGATCCGCCATTGCTCGGAGTTTTTGTCAAACAAATCAGGGTAAATCACGTGCTCCACCTTGGGATGGCTCAAAAGAAAGCGGGCTACCTTAGCGGCATTTTCCTGCATTTGTTTTATCCTGATTTCCAGAGTATCTAAAGAACGCAACAGCAGCCAGGCATCAAAAACACTGGGAGTCGGGCCGGTGATGACGCGTGTGGAATTGATCAGGGAGGCACGTTTAATATCCTTATCAATAACAAATCCTGAAATTAAATCGGAATGGCCGCCAATGGATTTGGTTCCGGAATAAATGATGATGTCGGCGTTGTGTTTGAAAGGATGCTGTAATATTGGCGACATAAAGGTGTTGTCAACAATCAGCACCGCATCGGAATATTGATGGGTCAACTCGGCAATCTGTTCAATATCAATCATGGCCAGGGTCGGATTGGCTGGAGTTTCGATAAATACAACCTGAAGATTTTTTGCTTCTTCCTTGATCACCTGCTCGGCCAGAGATAAATCACAGGCGTTAATTTCACGCGTCTTTATCCCGAGTTTTGCCGGCAGTATATTTCTGATCTGGTGATCTGTTCCACCATAGACCGGATAACTGAACAGTAATGTATCTCCCGGTTTACACAAGGCCATTATAGTCGTAAAAATCGCCGATAATCCGCTGGGGAAATAAACGACTCTCGCATTTTCCGCTCCATATTCAATATATTGCAATTTGTCGTCGAGCATGATGAAATTAGGATTGGAAACGCGGGTATATATGGGCCATTCATCTTCAGGAGAAAGTTCGGGTTCTTTACCATAGGCTCGGCGGAACATATGTTCCAACTTTTCGGCGTCTTCAACCGCAAATGTGGAACTGGTGTAAATGGGAGGTCTCACGGTTCCCATCGACAAAAAAGGATCAAAACCGACGTGAGAGGCTTTTGTCTTTAATCTCCAAAGTTTCGGAGGTTTTTTCCAGGCATTATGTCGACCCATTTCTTTCATCCTTGTATAGTTCTTTATTCCATTTCTAAATCAACGGTGATACCGCCGCGTTGTGCTTTAAATACAACTTGGTATCAGCCTATAATCAACAAAACTTCCCGAATCGTATCAATCGGGATATCCATGCCATATCTCTGCTTCAGGGCATTTCTCAGGTCGCTTTCGGAGCAGAACCCCTCCGCTTTCAGTTTTTTGATAAATTCAGACAAGTCCTCCATGCGATGCCACGGAAAAATGACCCACCGCCATTTTACAATCTTTTTCACAAAGTAATCAGGGATTATTGTGGAGCGCGTTTTATGCACTACTATAGCCGTCCTTATTTCCTGTGGCCGGAATCTTTTCAGGTACTGAAGTGAAACCTTCAATGTATCACCGGTGTCGGTGATGTCATCGACGAGCAGGACTTTCTTGTTTCTGATATCAGCACGCAGTGGAAACTTGATGACCGCTTTTTCTCTGACAACGGAAGTCCCCCAGTGCTCCACTTTTATTGATGCCAAATCGTGGATGATGAGATAGTCGCAGAGAATCCGGGCTGGAACATAGCCGCCTCTGCCGATGGCTATAATTATATCCGGTGAATATCCCGAATTTCTTACCATCCAGGCAAGACTTCTTGAGTTTCGAATAATGCTTCCCCAGGACAACATCTCGCATCTGAACTTTTCTTTGGCAGGTAAAGTCATGGCTAACCTCACATTCAAGAAATATAAATACATTATGCAGCATTTTGCCTAGAATACTTGTACCATAAGTCAAAATAGAGTTCAGTTAACTTTATAATAAGTAACGATAAGTTACTTGTCAACAGGATGTTGGCTGTCCGAAGTTCCCCAGGGGATCCCAAGATAGACTGGACTCTTTATTTGTCAGGTTTTCGTCAATTAAAGATTTAATCATCTCATGTCGATGCAATTCGACGATTGTTATCCTCTCCTTCCGGTCATGAGAAATTCTCTTTTCTCTATGCTGCTCATGCTTTGCATGTGGGTGTTCCATCAGGAGAGCGGCCTATTCATGCAACATTGATTTATAAATAATATGTTGACTTTATTCAGTAATTAAGTTACTTGGCAACTACTTAAGATGTAAAAACCTCTTTTTTAAATTTCTTGGAGCAAAAAATGATTATCGAAAAATTTTCCATGAAAGCTCAGGAAGTAATTGAAAGCGCCTGCCGGTTGGCTGTTAAAAGAGACCATGAATATGTTACTCCATGGCATATGTTTTCCATTTTACTCAATGAAGATCTTCAAAGAAATTATCTGGCTGATATTACTACTATTAATTATGAAATACTGGCTGCGCGAACCGACGGCAAGCTTCTTACCCAGCCCAAAGGAAAAGCCGGTGATGCGCAGACACCAATCAACCGTGATCTGGAAAAAGTTTTCATCATTGCTGAAGAGGCGAGCCAGAAAACGAACTCCAAATATATTGGAATCAATCATATAATTATCGGCCTCCTTGATCAGGAAGAAATAGCACAGGCATTTATTGAAGCCGGTGCAGATAAGAAAGCACTTATTACGGCACTGGAGCAACCTCCGAAGGGTCGATTCAGCAAAGGGGAAGAAGGAACGGGTGATTTTGAATATCTTGCCAAATATTCAACAGATATAACTGATAAGGCGCGGCGGGGATTATTAGACCCTGTTATCGGGCGCGAAAAGGAAATCCGCTTCACCATTCAGATTCTCAGCAGGCGTATGAAAAATAACGCTATTATTATCGGGGAACCGGGTGTCGGGAAAACCGCAATTGTGGAAGCGCTGGCTCAGCACATCGTCAACGGCGATGTGCCGGATGATTTAAAACCTGTTTCATTATTATCTCTGGATATGGGGCAATTGATTGCCGGAGCAAAATACCGGGGTGAGTTTGAAGAACGTTTCAAAAGAGTTCTGCAGGAAGTTACCGACGCCGGCAATGTGATACTGTTTATTGACGAGATACATATGCTTATAGGTGCCGGCGGGCAGGAAGGCTCGATGGACGCCGCCAATTTAATTAAACCTGCTCTTTCCCGGGGCGAGATTCGTTGCGTCGGCGCTACTACTCTACAGGAATACCGCAAGCATATCGAGAAGGATACCGCCCTGATGAGGCGTTTTCAGACTGTTCTGGTTGACGAACCGAGCATTGAAGAAACCGTCACAATTCTGCGCGGCATTAAGGAAAAATACGAAGTTCATCACGGTGTTCATATTCTGGATGCGGCATTGATTTCCGCAGCGAAACTGGCGAAGCGCTATGTTATGGACAGATTTCTACCCGATAAGGCCGTGGACCTGATTGATCAGACCGCGGCATCGGTGCGCATCGGGTTGTCATCAAAGCCGGAAGATATTGCTGAAATAGACCGCAAAATCGTTAATCTGGAGATTGAAATTCGCGCCCTGAAAGACGACACGGACAGCGATTCAATGGAAAGATTAAAAGTTCTCAATGCCGAAATTGCCGAACTCAAGGAAAAAAGCACAGCAATGACCGGTAAATGGGAAAAAGAAAAGAATGCCCTTACAGCCGTGCAAAATGCGAATAAATCTCTGGAAGAAGCCAAACGTGAAATGGAGATAAAAGTAAGAGAGGAAGATTTTTCCCGCGTTGCGGAGCTGCAGTACAAGGTAATCCCGGAATTAAATAAAATAATTGAAGAATATGCCGATATCGACCTTTCGGACGCCCGTTATCTGCAGCGTTCCATTTCCGAAGACGATATTGCCGATACAGTCTCACGAATTACAGGCATACCTGTTTCCAAAATGATGGGTTCGGAAAAGGACAAACTCCTGCATCTGGAAGACCATTTAAGGGAACGCGTTATTGGTCAGGATCATGCGCTTACCGCTATTTCCAAAGCCGTCAGGCGTTCACGCGCCGGTGTGCAAAGCCCGAACAGGCCGATTGCTTCTTTTTTAATGCTGGGGCCGACCGGCGTCGGCAAAACCGAAGTCTGTAAAGCTCTCGCAGAATTTATGTTTGACGATGAAAATGCGCTGGTTCGCATCGATATGAGTGAATTCATGGAAAAGCATTCTGTTGCCCGGCTCATTGGAGCGCCTCCGGGATACGTAGGCTACGAAGAAGGCGGTGTTTTGACCAATGCGGTGCGCCGCAAACCATACAGCGTCATTCTCTTCGATGAAGTTGAAAAGGGGCACGCCGACGTTTTCAATCTTTTTCTGCAATTGCTGGATGACGGAAGGCTGACCGACAGCCAGGGACAGACGGTGAATTTCTCCAACACGGTTGTGCTGATGACTTCCAACCTCGGAGCTGCCAATATTCAACCGGCTGAAACGGAAGAAGAGATTCAGGAAATGAATGCCGGCATCATGGACGCTGTCCGCTCACACTTCCGTCCGGAATTTATCAACCGGCTCGACGATATTTTAATCTTCAAGCAACTGACGATGGAAGGCATGAAATCCATCGCGCAAATTCAGGTGCGCAATCTTATTAAATTACTGGCGGAAAAGAACATCAAAATCAATGTTACGGACGAGGCGCTGGAACATCTTTCCAAACTCGGCTTTAATCCATTGATGGGCGCCAGACCTCTCAAGAGAGTCATCCAAACCCACATCCAGGACCTTTTGGCGGAGGATATTATTGAAGGCAAGATCCAACCGGGAAATACTGTGGTCATTAAAGTGGAAAATGAAGAATTTATTATGGAAACTGAACAAGCCAAATAGAATTTGGTTGATTGGAGTGATCGAATGGCCCCAGAGCCCCAAATTATATCGACCATAGTAAAAATATTTTTGGACAACTGGTTTTTCATCCTAATGGTTGTTGGTTCTGTCTTGCTTCTGCTTCTCATTGCCGGGATCATCTATTGCTTAATTAAGAAAAGAAGAGAGAAAGCGGCGGAAAATCCGACTGAACCTGAAAAGGAAGTAATCAAACCTTCTACCCTGCGAACAATCTGGAAGAGTTTTCTTAAAGAAGTACCAAGTGATTTGCGGCGCCGCATTATGGTTTTTGATCAGTTTGTAGTTTTCGGCGGCTGGGGCGCCGGCAAAACGCTGCTGATTGATAATTATACCGACTGGCAGGGTTACTCCCGGGAATTCTACCCCAGTTATACGGCAAATCCCCTGCTGCAGATTTATCTGGGTTCGAAGGTCATGGTGCAGGAAATTCCGGCATCGCTTGCCTGTGATACCACGAGCGATGTTCGAAAATCTTTGCTTAAACTCTGGAAACCGATATTTAAACACAGAGCACCGACGGTTGTTGTGGCGTTAAGCGGCGCGGGATTCGAAGACGAGGAAAATTTTGTTGAATACCTTACAAGGGAAGCCCAGTATATTCGCGGTAAAATCAATCTTTTGAGCTGGATAAGCAAAAGGCCGATCAAAGTGCGCATTGCTCTGACTCACATGGATTTAATCGAAGGCTGTCCTGAATTTTCCGAATTTCTTGCCCAGAAAAACATTCCTCTCAAAATGCATTTTTCTTCCAATGAAGAATTGGCGGATTTAACAAAAGAATTGGAGCAGCTGGAACAATATTTGACCGAAGCCCTGATCACGCTTCCCGCCGATAAATATCTGAAAGCTGTTTCTTTTATTCGTCAGTTACCTAAACTTTTTGAGTACTTAAAATTATTCCTGATAAAACTTACCGGGCAGGATCCCCTGTCCGTGGAGCCGCAAATAACGGATGTTTACCTGACATCGCCGGAAGAAAAACAGGCTCAGTTTTCTAATCCTTTTGCTGCGCAAATAACAAGAGAAGACATGGAAAAATACGATCCGTATGCGTGGCACAGGCGGGTTGCTTTTGCTTCAGGCCTTGTTTTGATTGCATTTTTAATCGCTGCCTTTACCGTTCAACTGGCTGCGATGAAAAATCGCAGGTATCAGGTGGATCAATTAGCGGCTACATTTTCCCGTGACTATGAGAAAAAGGCACATAAACTATTTATGGACAACTTTTTTCAAGATCATTTCCTGCTGAAATTTACTCCCGGTTTTTTTAAGAAACAACATGAAGAAATGAACCGTGATTTAATAGAGTCCATTCGTCGCTATTATTTTTATCCGCGTTTGGACAACTACTCATCGCCAACAAAAAATACTGATATTATCAGCAATCTCAAAATGCAAATGATTGATTCCAATAAACATTATAATGAAATTCGAGAAGGTTCTCAGGAAAAATTCATGTTAATAGTGGGACTTCTCTATGCGACGGAAAGAAATGAACTGGGAAAATTAATAAAAAGCAATGTCCGTCAGATATCATCCGTGCTGGCTATACCGGAAACAATTATCAATGATTATGTCGGGAATAATAAATCAGAATGGCCTGTTACATATAATTTGAAAGATATCAAGCTCGTTCAGCAGGAGAACTATATAGATGAGTTGAAAAAAATGATTGATATACATGGAGAGTCATACTTCACACACCTTACGGAACTGTATAAACAACAGACCATCAGTGAAGTCGAACTGGAAAATCTGTTGCATGATTCTGATCATTTTCTCATGATCATAAAACAATACGAGATCCATAATTTTTATATAAAGATGGTGGATTTGCTGAAAAGAGAAACAAATTTAATATTCGATATTGATGCCCGGGAAACAAAACAACCCCCTTTGGAAGGAGACAATATCGGGCAATTCCTGGCTTTTATCAAGAATTCATCCATCAAACCATTGCAGACTTCCGGAAACCTCAGGTTCGACAACTTCAACGAGAACATCAAAATGCTGCTCAATTATGACAAGCTGAATACAGATCGGAAGTACACTTTTTCCTGTAATAATAAAGAATTTACATTTTCCGCGCAGCAATGGAATGATCTTTTGAGCCGAAGCAGAATTAGTGTTTTTATACACAGGTTTATTTCGTCCTACAAGGTGCGGAATGGTTTTCTGTTTTTTCCCTCTGAACAGGAATTTGACAATATTGTAATGAATCCGACTAATGATGGTGGTTTTCTTTTCATTGGAAAAGCAACCGTGGATGGAAGATTTACAAAAAGCGCACTGGAAAAAAGAGTGAAACCTTGTGTTACACAATTGCCGTTGTTGATTAAAAGTCTTCCTGTTCCGGAAAGTGACAAGACTAAATTTATGGACTTTTTCCGCCGGGAAGTCGAATTTTACGGGCAGAAATACGCCGATTCCTACCGCAGTTTTTATCTGCGTTTTGATATGCGCATTGATTCCCCGGGGGCTCTTCGTTTTGCCCTTAATCAAATGTTCCAGCCTTCTTCGACGTTTATGACTTTTTTACAAACAATAAAGGAAAATACGCAGATCGATGCCGGCAACAATGAGTATCTAATGTTGATTTCCGGGAAAATGCAGGACTTTGTTTTCATAAAAAGACTGATAGACGACAAGAACAGCGTTACTCCTGAATTGGATAAATATAGAATACTGCTGGAGCAGATGAAAACGGATTTGCAGCAGGAGATTGACGGAATACCGAAGAAAAATGGAAAAGATGATCCTTTTACAGTACTGAAAAGCCAGCTTACGCCTCTCGGACAAATAGCATTTGCCATAAACAAGCAGGACAATGACTCCTACCTGAATCTGGCGACGCAATGGCTGGACAGTGTCGGTATAACTAAACGGTGGCGCGAGATTTTTCTGGCCCCGGTCTGGACTGCATACATTTTGGGGATGAATGAAGTTGAACAAAAGATAGCGCAGTCATGGACAGAAATTGTAGAAGGGAATATAAAGCCGCTATACAATAAATTTCCTTTTAACCCGTTGGCCGCGGATGAAGCGGATGTAGACGATATTACCAATGCCACTCATCCGCAAGGGCGCTTCTGGCAATCGTTTCAGAAGACTATTTCGCCTTACTGTAAAGAAGTCGGAGGCAAGTGGAAAAGCAATCCCGGTCCATACGGACTTCCCAAATTGCCGCGTAAAATGTTTGCAACGCTAAATAATGTTTCCAGCCTGACGAATATGTTTTGGGATAAGGAAGGCAACGCGCGGCTCTTGGAATACAAGGTTAAGTCCAATCCGCTGCCGAAAGTAATGCCTGATGAAGCGGTGCCTGTTTTATCTTATGTTGCTGTTGGACAATCATCATTCATGTCTTTCAATCAGCAATTATCCTGGGCGCCGCTCAAAATGAAATGGCAAAATTCTTGCAACGCCTCCGTAGGGCTTGAACTTATGCCGCGCAAGGGTGCTGTTAAGTACAAAAGCACTATTGAAATTACCAGTTCCAATTGGTGCTTTTATAAGCTTTTGAAAAAAACCGAGGAATATAAAGACATGGAGCGAACCATCGCCTCTGGAAGTAAAAAGGGCAGTGGCTGGCAGAAAAATGACGCAAGATGGGTAATTGACCCCACATCTGATAAAATCAAGAGTCATCCGATAGAGGTAAAACTAACATTTAAGAAAGATCCCTGGGGTGCGATAATTCTCCCGAGAAATTGATTGGCAAAATAAAGTCAACATCATTGAGTTTTATCAGAGGGATAAAGACATATATGAAGACCCGTAAAAAGACGTTTATTAACTGCTTCCTGATTATTGTCATTTTATCTTTTTTTACGACAATGATGCAGGCCTGTAGCGGGCCCAAACACGTCAAGAAGGTTGACTTCATTTTAATTGCCGACGAGAAAGCCAATGAAGAGAGGTCTGTTTACGTCGTAATTCGTAAAATAAATAAAAAAGTATTTCTTGATGAAAGCTATGAAGACGTGACCAATACCATTTATGCTGAACCGCGCGACCAGAGCCTTCTCGCCTCGCGAATTTTAATTCCCGGAAAAAAAGAAAAACTTACGTTGGAAATTATTAAACCGGATGAAGTGAGCATTGGAGTCTATGGCTTATTTGCCAATCCCGGAAAAAATTGGAAGCTGTTTTTCGAAACACCGCTGGAATCAAAATATTCGATCAAAGTTCAAGAAAATAATTTGGAATGCAAGAATATCGTCAGTGACTGAAAAACAGGTCTGATGAGACCGAGTTACAAGACCTGCGCTGAGGGAAAATGCAAATTGCCCAGATAGAAAATGAATTGCGTATTGAAGCGCAGCAACCCTGTCCGAAGTTAAGCTGGCTTAAAGATAGTTACGGCGCCGGTCGGGAATTCTGGCAGTCTTTTCAAGACGCCGCCGATGAAATGTTTTCCGTTAAAACAACCAGCGCTCTATTTAAGAGATACACTCTTTATAATGATCTGATCCTGCGTAACATAAATAATCCCAGTCCGGCTTTCGTTTTTTACGGGTCAAAATCCGGCTTCAAAAATATTTCTTACCAAGAGCTTCATGAACGGGCGCTGGTAAAAACTTCCCTTTGGAAATCAAGGGGCGTTGACGATAAAAAAACCGTTTGCGTCATCAGGACAATAGGAGCAGAGTTGATGGTGGAACTTGCCGCCGCGTTACAGATCGGCTGCCGGCTGGCTTTTCTAATGCCTTGGGGAAGGAGCTATCTGCATAAACGCCTTGCTCTTCTTGAGCCCGAATTCGTCAGCATGGAAAAGAAAACTACGTCTTTACTGTCCGATGCTTTTCGAGAAAAAATATTAACCGAAGCAGGCAATGAGAACAACATAAAAAATGAAAAAGGCGGCTATTACAATTATGTTTCGGGACGTCCGGTTTTTGCAGCATTTGCTCCGTGCACGGAAAAATCGCCAATTATTAACGACATAAATAGTGACGCTGTTTACCTCGGCGCTCTGCGGGATGGCCTGATTGCCTTAGGCCTGGGACCGGGGCGAATTTATACTGCGCCGGGCTTTCATTGCTTGGAAACTTATCCGGGATTATTTCTGGCAGGATTATTCTGTGGAGCCACTTATTTACATTTGACACCGCAAGACATCAAAGAAAATCCGCAGATTGCCGTCGAAAGGAAAATCGACGTCTTTGGAGTGTCCAGGGCCGTGCGGGACATTTTGATGGAAAAACCGGTAAATGCCGACGGCGTATGGCGAACATGGTTTCGCAATCCTGCAGAATCGGCGGATATGGATACATGGCACCACTTTTCTCGCCGGATCAATCTGTTAAATTCATATTCTTTCAATTTGAGGTGGGATGCCTCCGCCGGAGGATGTAATTTGTTTTCCATCCGCCGGAAAGGCACTGCGCATGCCGGTGTCTTGCCGGCCTTCGGGAGCAGCTGGCAACTTGCCGACTTGTCTGATCCAAGTGTGGAATCTTTGTCTGATTTAGGCATATTATCAATTTTACCTCCGGGCGTTTCTATTGATGGTGAAAAAAAGCCAACAGGCGACATGATTTCCATAAAGGGCGATGAATGGTTGTATCTCGGTGTTAACTATTTAAACAGGGACGGCAGCTGTTATCCGGTGTCTGAAATATTAGATGTCCTTGGAAAGATGATAAAAGATATTTATTTTTCCTTAGTCGAAGTTTCGCAAACTGCTTCCCCGGGCAGTTCTCTGATAGTTCTGCTGGCTTTTTACGGCGACGAAAAAGATTTTGCCCGGGAGCGTGCTGCAGATAACATTCGCCAAGTAATTGAACTGGAAATGGGTGAAGAATTTCAGCCCGATAAAATTGATTTTCTCCCGCTATATCCCAGATTTTTAGAAAATGGCGAGCCGGATCATGAATGGTGCCGCACCGCATATTTAACAGGGCAGCTGCGAAAAAAAGCAAAAGACGAAGTTTGCATAAACATAACAAGAATGAGGAAATATTTAATTAAACGAAATGTTTTGACGAAGAAGTAATGCAAACGGAAATAAAATATATTTAGAAAAGAAGACAAGAAGGAGGAAGGCATGGCTATTCAAGATGAAATTCCCAAATCGCGAATCACTTTAAGGTATAAAACAGAAGTTCAGGGTAAGCCTGAAGATATAACGCTCCCGTTGCGTCTGATGGTGACGGGCGATTTGTCCTTAGGTAGTTCCACCGACCGCAAACTGGATCTGGATGAAAGGCGACTGCGCACGCTCGACGGTACTAATCTCGATGCAGTAATGAAGGATATGGGCATGTCGCTGAAATTTGCCGTATCCAATAAAATAGACCCCGAAAATGCAGAGGAGATGGACGTTACCATCCCCATTACGGAGATGAGATCTTTTTCCCCTGACCAGATAGCGAAATGTGTTCCCAAACTGAAAGGCATTCTGCAGGTAAAAAAACTTTTGGAAGAAGTTGTTTCCAATGTCGACAACAGAAAGGAATTCCGCAAGCTGCTCAACGAATTAATGAGCAATGAAGAAGCTTTGAAAAAAATGGCCGAGCAGCTTAAAGGTTATGAAAGTTTGAAATTGAATCTTGACAATAAGGCTAAGTAAACAGGGGGCGTGAATATGGGCGACAAACAATTAGAAAAAACTGAAGTAAAAACTGAAGAACTGGACGTAAAACGATTCCTTTCCAGTATGCGTCTGAGCACCGATCTTAAAGAACCGACGCCAATGATTCAGGATAATTTACAAGTGGTAAAGGAAGATATCAGTGACGAAGACCGCTTCCTGTCGGGAATGGCAGCCTTGCTGTTGAATGTCGATATGTCAGCCAAAAGACTGGACAAGGGAAGCATTCAAGAATTGATTTCCAGAATAGACAATGCCGTGACGTCGCAAATCAATGAGATAATTCATAATGAAAAGTTCAAAGCAATGGAAGCTACCTGGCGTTCCATAAATGACCTTGTGTTAAATACGAATTTCAAAGCGGATATCATGATTGACCTGCTCGACGTCAGCAAAGAGGAGCTTTTTGAAGATTTTGAGGCGAATGCCGTGGACATTACGGGAAGCGCCCTTTTCAAAAAGTCTTATGTTGCCGAATACGATCAATACGGCGGTAAACCGTTCGGTTCTATTTTAGGATTGTATGAATTCGAAAACAAACCTGATGATATTTTTTGGCTTACAACCATGGGAAAAATCGCCGCCGCCAGCCATGCCCCGTTTATCGGTTCCGCATCGCCGAAATTCTTTGGTTGCAGCAGCATTGAAGAACTGGCTTCAATAAAAGACCTGGAAGGGTTGATGAATCATCCCAAATACGGTGCATGGAACAAACTGCGCGACACGGAACAGGCTGCCTATCTCGGACTGACACTGCCCCGTTACGTGACACGTCTGCCTTATGATCCGGACATCAATCCCTGCCGGGAAATTACTTTTCAGGAGAAGGTAGTCGGCAACAACGACAATGATTATGTCTGGGGAAGCGCCACAATGCTTTTTGCCCAAAATATGGTGCGTTCTTTCGCGCAGAGCGGTTGGTGCCAGTACATAAGAGGTCCCAAGGGCGGCGGTTTGATCACCGGCTTGCCGGTTCACACTTTCAATATTCGCGGTGAAGAAGAGATAAAGATTCCTATTGAAATGGCGATACCCGATTACCGGGAACTGGAATTTGCCAATTCCGGTTTCATGCCGGTTATTTACCGGAAGGGCACGGCGGACGCCTGCTTTTTCAGTTGCCAATCTATTAAAAAGGCAAAGAAGTTCAAGGATCCGAAGGATTCGGAAAACGCGCAGCTGGTAACTAATCTTTCCTATACTTTTTCCATCACACGGCTTGCCCATTATGTCAAATCGATTATGAGGGATAACATAGGCAGCAGTGCGGATGCGCAATACATTAAGAACACCCTGGAAAACTGGATTTTTCAGTATGTAACAACGGTTGTTGACCCGGACGAGCTTACCTTGCGGTTTTATCCGTTTAAAGCTGCAACTGTTGAAGTAAACGAACGTCCTGGTATGGTAGGCTGGTACGATTGCAGCATCGCTGTTTTACCGCACATTCAGTTTGAAGGAATGGATTGCGAACTGAGAATGGATACGCGGTTGGGCGGAGCCTAGGAAAAATTATTTTTTAAGTCTGAACATTATCAGGAGGATTTATTATGGCAGAACTTAATTTCTATTGCAGTGCATCACAGGGATTCAATTTCAAAAAAGACGAACAGGTTGTTGTCGGACATTTACTGACCTGTAAGATCGGCGACCAGAAATTGGAAGCCGACATTACCGTAACGGATCCCGAAGACAACAAGAAGAATGTCAGTGTTGTCGGGGTTATGACTAATATCAGCTGGGCAGGCGGTTACGCACAGCCGATTATTTTGGATTGCCAGGTTTCCAACAAGAACAAGGTTTCGATATACGATCTTACCCTGAAGAGTCTTTCCAACACCAACCTCACTTTTGCGTTCAATATTTATAATTACGACCCTGCGGACAAGAAATATTTCAAATGCTTCCATACCGACGGCAAAGACCTCAATGCCCTGGTTCTTAAGTCAGGCGGTGATCTCGTAATCAGGATAGCAACCGATGCTTCATCGGAGGTTGAATCTCCCAAAAACTTCTCCTTTACACTGGGAGCCATGCCTCTGGAACAGTCCGCCGAGCAGCAGGTATTTGTGGCAACCTCCGTGAAAAATAAAACTGTTATGAGATGGGGCGTACCGATGAAATAATAGGGCTTCGCCTTCAATAGTTGTTTGTTGCACATAATCTTTTCATCATTACTGAATTTTCCTCCTGTTACTAAACAGAGGGAAAATTCAGGATGTTTTCCGAGAGTGACTTCGCAAAAAATGAATGAAATTTTAGCAAGAATAGACTGGAAAATGGGGCAGGCGCTTTTACCTGAACATCTTATTGCTCAGGAGGAATCGCTGTTGGCTGATAGTAATTTCAAATTCCGGATGCTGGGAATGCCGTTTTACGGTATCGGCAGCCTGAAAATAATAGAATCGCTTCTTGCGGAAGGCATTTTTTCCGTACAGGAAATAGCGGCAGTAATGGTGTCGGGAAAAGTGCTCGTTTATCCGGGCAATATCAGTGTTGCTCCCTTCAACCTGAATATGACGGGGACAACAAAAGTGGCGTTATATTTTCATCTGCTTAATACACCGGTCGATTCTTCATCCGGGGCAATAGGAAAAACGGAAAGTGCGGCGGACATACCCAGAAAGTTCTACAAGACCGTTTTTTCTACAGACCAGGATTTTCCTGATGTGGTTGAATCATTGAAAATCGCGGAATTTATCAAAAGCCCTGATGGAATCTGGCAATTTTCCAGGAATTATGTGCCTCCCCTTTTACAGGTCGGTACCTCGCCGTTTTTTATACAAGAGATCAAAACACTCAGTGAATCACTGACCAATTTTCAGTATAGCTTGTACATGGATTCCATGTCTTATTTGAGCGGCGACAGCTTGACGACTGTCAAGCAGTGCCTGAAGAGGGTTTATATTGTTCAACGCCTGTTGGCCAATATCCTTGCCGATGTGCATCTTCATCCGTTTTTCCTGCAGGAGGAATTGCTTAATCTCTATGCGGAAGTCTGTTTTTACCGGGAAATGGCGCCGGAAAATATCACTGAAGCTTATCGCCACGGCAATCCGGTGGCAATCTATAAGATAATCGATATTCTCGAAAAGCTGTTTCAGATGGCCAAGAGCTTGCCCCCGTACATTCCATTTGCCCTGACGGATAATATTTATAAGGTTACATTAACTGAAGAAGTCCGCAAAGCAAGCAGCGTCTATTTTCTGGTGCAAAAAGATCAGGTTATGCGGAACATTGCTTTGTCGGAAGTTAAACTCGCCGGTCTTTCTCGTCTGTCTGCCGTCCATAAGATGGCGCTCAAAGGGATACCACTCAAAAGAGTGGAGCATCCTCAATTCAGGCATGCTTTCGGTTCAGAGGTTGAGTTTTATTTAATCAGCGAGGGAGAAGAGTGGGACTACGCCTTAAGTGAAATGTGCGCCGCATTTTATAACCGGCCGGAACTGGCGGATATAAATTTTTACATTTTCTGGCGGATTGAATGATCTGCTATATTCTTGGGAAAAAGTACATATCAAGAGACATGGAGACGTGAGTGCATGACTCTCTTTCGAGGAGAACGGGCAACGGCCGGGATAAATAATTCGAAAGATGTTGATTTGCAGAATATAGTGGCAAACTTAAACAGGATTTTGAATACGAAAAGAGGTTACGGCAGTATTCTGACTGACTTCGGTATCAGTGATCTTAATGCATGTACATCGCGAGACGTACTGATTCTCAGAATAATGGAGGAAGTTAAGCGCAATATTGAATTATACGAACCGAGGCTGCAGCTTATTGATATAGCCGTTAAAGATAATAACGATGCATTTCGTATTTCCTTCGACATTAACTGCATTTTAAAGGATACCAGGAAGGCATTGGTTATGGAATTCAATTCCGTGTATAATAATTTCAACGTAAAAAATCCTGCTAATGGGAGTGCAGATGTTTGACGACTTGTTGGAACTGCGATTACAGCTGAACATCAATAATCAGGATTACAAAATTCCTGGCGCCAATATCAAATCCTTCAATATAGCGATTTATCCATACGGCTACACTGCCACTTTATCATTTTGGGTGTCGGCGGAAGTTTCTGAAGACAAGATGTTCCCGAATTTTACCAGGCCCGGTCAGATTAAAATCAGTCTGGAAATGGAAGCGCGTATTAAGCCCAAAGACGTCAAACCTGAGCCTCTTCGCCTGCGGGGTATCATTACCGGTAAAGCTGTTATCAAAGAATTAACCATTGAAACGACAAAAATAAAAGGCAAACCTGTTCTCTATCGTTTATATAGAGTGGATTTTAAAGATGCGGCAAGCGTCCTGTGGACTCACCATTATCCTTTTGCCATCGTGGTTGATGCCAGTGTTAAAGACCTGATTGATGCGGGTAAGGCCGGCGGGGTGGAATTAAAATACGACTGGAAGATACTGGAAGACAAATATCCCGTTAATACCCTGTCCTGCGGTACGATGGATAATCCCGTAAGTTTTTATGATTTTATCATCTGGTATACTTCTTACTTCAACGGCGCCTTTATTTATGACACGAAAGAAGATCACTACACAATGGCGGAGCAGAAGCCGCAGGACGGGGAATCGATAAGTATAAGCGGCTTGGAAATCGCGGACTACAGTGTTGAATTTCCCGAAGCCGGCTTAAGCAACATCAGGGCATATAATGTTGTTGCCGAGGGCTATGCAAAAAAAGAAGGGAAGCAGGAAAACGCCGTACGCGATATCCGGCGGGATATGCTTTTGCGGGAACCGATTGCCGCTGATTTTGATAAGCTGTTTGAGCTTGCCGAAAGCAAAAACAAGGACAAAGATCACATCGTATATTTACAGCATAAAAGATTTCCGTTGATAACTTTCCGCCCCGATGTTTTTCTAAAAATGGAAGGCGGCCTCTGGAGCGATAAGAACTTCCTGAAAGGGAAAAAATACCGTGTCTGTGATATCTTTATTCAAGGCAACGCCGTTGATGCAGAACCGGACGCGGATCACAACATGGCTTATACAACATACCATGTTGAGATGACTTCCAGGCTCGAACTCAAAGACGACCCTGTACCAAATTTGCCGTCTTTTAAGAATCCTGTATATCCCGTCACCGTTGAAGGTTTAGTCGTCAGTGAGCAGGGAAAGAATGAAGAAGAAACTTATCAGATTTATCAAAATGATCAGACCAAACAGGATTTTCTGAAAGTCAAATTACCGGCTTTTGAAAATAAAATAGTGATTGTTCCCTTTGAACCGATGTTTGATACCGGTCACTTCTATTTTACGCCTTACAAAAATGAGAAATCGCTCATCGAACTTTATTTACATGATGCGAGGATTGCGCGGTTCCTGGACTGGCGTGCAGAGGCCCGTCTGCCGATGGACACCCAGGGGAACCATATTCTTATGGGTAAAGGCAAGGACAGCAAAACATCAGTTGATCACGTCTATGCCGATGACAAACCGAAATTTACGATCACGCGTACATCCCAAAAAGATACGGAAATGATCAGGCTTGCCGAGGGCACGATTATATTGCAGACAAAAGAAGAAAATTAGACATTTACTCAGGTTGGTTGAAATAATGGGAAATTTAGTTTGCCGGATAGAACTCGATAAGACTAAAGGAATAATCCTGACTGTCGAGAACAGTACGGATAATATTACCCAGACCATCACGATGGACGGCAAACAAATTGAAACCGTGGTCAAGGGTGACAGCACCAGCAAAATAACGCAGACAAAAGACGGGATTACCATTGACTGTAAATCATTTATATTAAATGCGGAAACAATCAATTGTAAGTCGTCAAAAGCAACAGAACATGAAAGCGGCCAGGATTTTAAGGTTACCAGTAAGCATGACTTGAATCTTTCCGCTCAAAATGAAGCCAACCTCAAAGGCATTAATGTGACTGCCGATGCCATGTCCGATGCCAAGATAAATGGGGCAAAATTGATGCTTTCCGGTAAGGCCAGCACAGAAATTAAAACCTCCAGTTTCAAGGTTGATGCCCAGGGAATGCTTGATTTGAAGGCTGGAGGAATTATTGACCTGAAAGCAGCCATGGTTAAAGTCAAAAATATTATGCTGGGATAGCAGGATTAAGAAGTCCGGATGAAAAATGAAGATTGACGAAAATTTGTATAAAAATTTTCTGGAAGAGATGAACGAACTGGATAATTTCCGTATCGTTTATGCATCCCTGAATCCGGGAATGCACATGGAAAGGGAAGATCCCGACGTTCGGAGGCTGACCGAGGCAATGGCTTTTTTTGCCGCCCGGACGCGTATGGCTGGAATGCGCAGTATTACTTCAACCCTGCTCAGATTTTTCCAGCAGTACTTTCCTTACATGCTGATGCCTCTTCCTTCCATTGCCATAGCCCAGGTTGCACCGACACGTCAGCTTGCAGAGCCGGTTTTTTACCCCATGGGAACAGAACTGTCGGTCACGGCCGAATCAGGCCAACCAGCCATATTTAATATGATGAGCAGCCTCAATGTTTTGCCTTTGTCTCAGACGCGCTTTGGCGTTCTCATGCTTTCCGACCGCGGCTTTCGCGTGGTCCTGGAATACAGTGCTGCTTTTGCCAGAAATGATAATATTGGAACTTTGAGCTTTTTTGTCAATCACCTGAATAATTTTGAAAGCTCCGCTTTAATGTTTTACAATATTCAACATCATATAAAAAAAGTTTCCGTTGTTTTTAATGAAAAATCCAATGAATTTTCCGAAGGAGAAAAATGCGATATTTCGTATGGCCTGCCTGAAAATAAATATGAAGATGCACACCCCCTGGCAAAAGAAAGGACGTTTTTTCATTTTCCCTGGTTTGACCTTTATTTGAATATTAAAGTAGCAAATCCGCCGCGCAACTGGCGTAAGTTTTCAATCTGCCTGGATATCGACCATAAATGGCCGAAGAATCTGGTGCTCAACCAGGATATATTTCAGCTATTTACCGTACCGATAATTAATCTCAGAAAAGATGCCGCGCAACCTCTGGTATGTTCTGCGACAAAAGAAAAATACCCGATTCGCCATCCACGTTTAAATTATGATTTCGCTCTGCATTCGGTAAGAGGGGTTTATGAAATTACCAAAGAAGGCATGTCCTTTGTTAAGCCCGGCATCCTTTCCGGGACTGCACCTTCGTACGAGACGCAAGAATTCACGGACAGTAACGGCAGAAGTAATACTAATCTTTTTTTACATTTTCCGACTGCTTTTGAGAACCAGCGGACCATTACGGTTGATGCTCTTTGGTATCAGCCCTGGTTTAAGGATAAAATACCAGAAAGACTGACTCTCGCGCCTTTTTCTCATTCATCTACCGGTGTAAAATGGTACTTTATGGTTAAGCCGGTTCCCCATCAGGAAAAGTATTTTCAAAATGACATCAACACATTTCTGCATATTATGACCTTGACGCATAAAGAGGTTTTAAACCGCGACGATATTATGGATATTTTACAGGTCATGGGAGCTGTGAAAGATTCGAAATTCGGACACATTTGTGAATTATTATCCAACGTTCGGGTGGAAAAAGTGAGTTCAAAAAGCCGAATGTCCTCCGGTTTGTTGAAGTGCAGGTATATCCTTTATTTCAAGGAATATAATCAGAACCAGGAACCACTGGTCGACATACTTGTCAAACACATTAAAACAATTATAACCAATTGGCTGACATCAGCCGATCTGGAAATTATTATCGAAAATCCCGGCAATCAGCAAAATACGACAACGGCAGGTTGATAAATTGAAAAATAAAAAATGGGAACTGATACATGAACTCTACGTCCGTATGGAGCAGCTTTGCGGTAAAAGCCTCTATCAGCCGGAAGAATTGCTTCTTGGGGGAGCGTCTCCACAGAAAAAAACTGCCGGGGAAGAGAATCAACCGCAGAAAGAATATTCCATTGAAGACATGATCGCGTTGCGCGCTGAATTGCGCAATCAGCTTGATTTCTTAAAAGTTGCCCTATCGGATGTCCACAACGAGCGTGACACATATATGATCCTTTTCCCGATAGTGGCGCAGATTGATGAGATTATTCAAAATAATATCTTAAGCCCGGTTGATGTCAGCTGGCCTCTTTTACAAAAGGAACTGTTCCAAATCGAAAATGCTGGTGAGGTGTTTTACGAAATATTGGAGGATCTTCTCAATAAACCACAAACCCCGACTTCTATTTATGAAGTTTACTATTTTTGTCTCCGCTATGGATTCCGGGGCCGCTATGAAAATAATCCGGCCAAAATTGTTGATTATATTAACCGGTTAAGAGAAAAACTCGAAGTACATGGTGAAAAAGATATTCCTCTGGAAGCCGAATCAACAGGACAGGTAAAAAAAATAATCAGGCCTTACTGGTATTACCTGATTGCTGCGGGAGTTTTTCTCCTGGTTTTCCTTATGCTTTTTCTTGTTGCAGAAAATATATAATATTCCCGTAAACAGTTTAAAAAAGGAAACGGCATACATGTCCAAACAAATTGATGAACTATTTTCTCCGGAACGTTTACGCAAAAACTGGGAAAAAGCGCGGAGCAAAAAGCCTGATGACAATCCGGAACAGAAAAATAAAAACACGCCAATTTCTGCTTTTGATGCACTTGCTGTTTCTTTACAGGAACGTTTTTACGGAGAGAATCTGGCAGTATTGAATTTGCTGCTGGATAGCTTGTATCCCGTATGGGAATTATTATTTGCCGAAGATGCCGCGAAGAATAATCCGGAGATGGGCGCAGCGGAAATGATTTCATTGGCCCATGAACTTCTCAACCAGATAGAAGATTTATCATTTGCTTTCAGTTTGAATAAAAGCGCCAAACAGTCTTGAGGATTGCAATGATGAAGGATCTGGAAAAAAAAATTGTGGAGAGAATTCATGAATTTGATGTTATCTCATTGTTGCGTCTTTTATATTCCATGGACTATTCTCCCGACAACGTGAGCTTTCGCAGCAATGACAGCATCTGCTCACAGACCGGATTGATTTCCGGCATCAGCTTTGTACAAAAACCTTTTCGCCGGGTCATAATTACTTTTAATCTGGGGCTGCTTTCCGCTCAATCTCCCTTACCCCAATATTTCAGAAATATTATGGAGCAAAGTGAAGAAGACAACGCGTTTTTTGTGAATTTATGCGGCTACCTTGATCATTACCTTATTAAAGATTATCTGCAAAACATCTATCCGGAATTCAATACCTGTTATTTTCCCGATTGGATACAGGCAAAAAAGGACTATCTCAATATTCTTAACTTGAAATCATCGAGTGCTTTGCACTGGCTTTTCCGAATCGTTTTTCCGGAAATTACGATTCGCGTGGAAAACGTCGTTTTAGATGGAGAAATAAAAACAGAAGCTATTCGTTTAGGGAAAACAATGCTGGGTGATGCGGTATTTGGTAAAAAAACGGCTTACCTGGTTCAGGGGAGACGTGTCACATTATTTACGGAAGATGAAATGACATACACGCAAGTTCCCTGGCCGCGCGAAATTGAACAAAGACTTAATAATCTTTTGTTCCCCATTCTACGACCAGTTGGAATTGATTTGGAAATCATACTTATTTTAAAGGCGCAGAAAAAATGGGTCAGACTTCATGATGACAGCTTCCTTGGTTATGACCGGATTAAGACGGATGAAGATACATACCGCAGTATCCGAATATTTAAAGGGCATATTGGTGAGTTATGATGAATTGTAAAAAGTGCAATGCTGATCTGACGGATAAGGAATACAGGAAAGTGGCCGAATGGAATTTCTGTCTGGACTGTTTCAATGAATTAATCAGCCGCAGCGAGAAAGCCGGGAATATACAACAAGCAACGGCAGTTCCAGATATTAATTTTAAAAACAGAAAATGCGTTGTTTGTGAAAAAGAGCTTGGTAAGAATGAGGGACGCGATTTGCTGGGATCGCTTCTTTGCGAAGAGTGTTATGAAAATCTCGTTAAAAGACCTCCGGAAAATCAGGCTGCGGGACTGGAAGAGTCACGAGCGGAGGCCGGCGAGAAAAAAGGCGTGGCTCAAGTTCGCGTAGATTTTATTGCACAGACAAAATGTTATCAATGCGGAAAGACCATTCGTGCCATCGCTGCCCGTGAGCATCTGGGACATCTTTACTGTCCTGACTGTTATTTTAATATTCCGGAAATAAAGAATCCACCACCGCAGGCTTTAGTTGATGCCGCCCTGCAAGGTGAACCGAAGCAGGATATGATAGAGACGGAGAAGGCCGCGAACGGAAATATTTGTGTATGTCAGGCCTGCCGGCGCCAGGTGTTAAAGGAAAACATAAAAATAATTGAAGGATTTGAAATCTGCCGGGCCTGTATAGCCGCTGATCCCGATATGGCGTTGGAAATTGCACGCCTTCGTCACCGCCGCCGACTGGAAGAAATAAAAAAAGAACTTACTGAAGAATAGAAAGAGGCCAAGATGGATATTGAAATTTTAAAAGGGGAATTTGCAATAAACGAAAATCCGGGTCTTGCCACAACTGACCAGCGTTTAAGCGATATTGCCACTCTGGTGCAGGAAGGGGATTTTCAGCGGGCGGCCCTGCAGTCCAAAGAAATACTCGATGAAAAAATCTACGACATCCGCATTATCGGTTATTATTTATACGGCTACTTTGCCGAGGGCGGTGTGGGGGCGGCGGAAGAAGTATTTGCGTGCCTGACGGGAATCCTGAATAAAAACGTAGCAGCCTTAGGACCGGTAAAAAACAGGGATAAGCATATTAAAAATACTTTATCCTGGCTTTTTAAAACCATTTCCAACAATCTGGTTTACGAAACGGAAAAAAGAACCGGGGTTTATGCCCAATGGCAGGAATCCATCTCACCGGAGCAGGTGCAGGAAATCCTGGAATCCGGGTGGCGGCTGCAAGAGGCAATAACGATGATGGAGGTGTCTTCAGATGTAACCGATGCGTTTACCAAAATCCTGGAGTGGTTTCAGGTTTTCCAGAATGTTGTCTATCGGGAACAAAGTCAGGATAAGGAGCCACAGCAGGAGGATGTTGCCGAAGAAGCTGTCCCGCAGCAGGAAACGAAAAAACCATTGAAAGATGATTTTACCGTAAAAGGAATTGAGGGATCTTATCATATGAAATTATTGATGAGAAAACTCGATGCCTTTGATAAACTGATAGAAGCGGATAAGCTTGCGCTTGCCGCCATAGTGGCTGACGATATAAACAATACAATATCCAACTTTGATCCTAAATTATATTTTCCCGGCTTATTTACAAGATTCTACATGCAGTTCGCAAAAAACGTAAACCAACTGATTAATTATGTTCAGTTTAAAAATAGTGCGGCCTGGATGACTCTACAGGAATTATATAAAGTGGATATCGAAAGTTTTATTGAATTCGATGCCGGTGATATCGATTTTAGTGGTGATAATCCCTATGGCTATAACCCGGAGGATCAAGGATAATAAATAAGCCGTCCGATTTGAAAAAAGGAGATACAGGCAATGTTAAAACAGGCAAAGATAGTCGATTTTGAAGAAAAACCGTCTACGCGCGCCAAGAAAGAAAAAAAGATAAAATTGCTTATGGGGCGTAAGATGGTTATCCGGCAGGAGGAAACAGGCGAGGTTATTCGTTTGCTTTCGGGCGATGATGTGGTAATTGTCCAGATCAGCATGACACAAGCCGGTCCGGTTGTTTCCGTTAATTGCGGCACGCTGGAATTGAATGCCTCCGATCACATTACCCTCGCCGCAAAAAAAGTGGAAATCAACGCGGAAGAAGAAGCCGTGATCAAGAGCAAGGGCGCCCTGAATATAGAATCAGTTCAAAAAATGGGTGTTAGTTCTGAAGACGATATTGTCTTGAATGGCAAGATTATTCATTTAAATTAAATGGAGGGTTAAAAATGCCGGCCGCCGCCAGAGTTGGAGATATGGTCTTGCAAGATTCACCGCATTGTCACGCGCCGATTCATCCACCTGCTCCCGTACCAACACCGGCGCCGCATCCTGCATTGCCGCTGACTATTATCACAGGAGCGCCGACGGTCCTCATCGGTAATCGGCCTGCTGCTTCAGTTGCCAGCATAACTATGCCTTGCAGTTTGCCGGGTTGCGTACCGGGCGGGCCGGGAATTGTAATAAATGGTTCAACGAAAGTATTGATTTGCGGACTGCCCGCCGCCAGGGTTGATGATAAGACTTCGCATCCGGCCTGTGTTGCACCTATTCCATCGCCGACCGGGAAAATTCTGCCTCCGGGATGCCCGACGGTAATGATTGGAGGTTAGTGCCATCAACCACACCCATTTTCAAACACTGAAACCGTTGTGTCCCGTCTGCCGCCTTGCTAATCTCGAGTATCCCCTGGAATTAGGCAGGATAATTAAAGGAAACGCCGATGAGATAAAGGAAGGAATTCTTGTATGCTCCAACGAGCAATGCCGCAGTGAATTTCCGGTTATCGACGGTATTCCGATTATTCTGGCTAATTTAAGAAGCTACGTAAATCAAAACTTTTTATCTTTTATTTCCCGGGATGATTTGTCCGCAACAATAGAAAGCCTGTTGGGTGACTGTGCTGGCCCCGGTTCGGCCTTTGATTCTTTGCGTCAGCATCTGAGCACATACTGTTTCGCCCACTATGGTGATCTGGATGCCGAAGTGTTGTTTTGCAAGCAACGGGGCGCCGGAACCATAGACTGCCTCTTTAAAAAGAGCATGGCGCTGGTGCCGGAAGGACTCGGCGGCTGTATCGTTGATATTGGTTGTTCGGTGGGAAGGACGACTTTCGAATTGGCGAGTCAAAGCGATGGCCTGGTGCTGGGCATTGATCTCAATTTCGGTATGCTCAAAGTAGCGAAGGATATTGTTGATAAAGGAAGGATAACTTATCCGCTGCGGCGAGAAGGTATTGTCTATGAACGCCGAAGTTTTCCGGTCAGTTTCGCAAATTTGAGCAGGATTGATTTCTGGGTGTGCGATGCGGCGGCCCTGCCTTTTGGAAGGGAAGTATTTTCCGATGCCGTAAGCTTTAATGTCCTGGACTGTCTGTGGTCTCCCAATGAACATTTGCGGGAAATATCGCGCATTCTTCAACCGCAGGGCAAGGCGATTATTTCCACACCCTTTGACTGGTCGGTAAATGTTACACCGGTGGAATCATGGCTGGGTGGCCATTCGCAAAGAGCGCCGCATGAAGGCTTAGGGAGCTCATTTTTACATGCTTTACTGGGCTCTGAGAAAAGTCCAGTTGAATTAAGGCAGCTGCAAATGCTGCGGGAAGAGGATGTCCCCTGGAACCTGCGTCTTCACGACCGGAGTTTGATGCAATACTTGACGCACCTGATGATATTACAAAAAAATATTTCTCTTTAGCTGAATGTGATGGATTGGGAACTCAATCCGTGGAATGATATTAAGAAGAGATGACTATAGATGTGTTCAATGCGATCGCATTCACGATGATTATTAATAATTTATGAGTTGCTTGAACAATCATATTGTAAAGCCATTATCGAGACGTTACACTATATAAAGGTAAAGATGATGGCGATAAAAAAACGAACCCTGATTAAAGTCCTGTTGATACCAGCTATTGCTCTTGCGGCGCTTATTGCGTTTGCCTGGTTTTATATTTATCATGAACTGTCTCATCTGGAAAACTACAAAGACTCCATCACTCAAGCTGTGGGAGAGACTTTGCAGCGCAACGTTACCTATGAAAGCGGTAAAGCTTCACTGACCATTCGTGGTGGTCTGGCTTTACGATTTACCAATCTCGTAATCAAGGAGAAAGACCGGTCGGCTGATTTACTGAATATTAAAACCGCGTTTTTCCAAATGGGTGTTCTTCCGCTTTTGAGAAACCGGTTGATCTTCAGAGAAGTCGTTCTTGATCAGCCATGCCTCTCCTTAAAACGGGATCGCACAGGTTCTCTGAATATCGCCGATCTTCTGGAGAAGGAACAAAAGCCGAAAATTAAGCTGGAATTTCAGAAGCTTGTCATTGCCGGGGGATTGATAACCTTCCTCGATCAGGCTGCGGGCGAGAAAGATTTGACAACATCTCTGACAAATTTATCCTGCCGGATTGATAAATCCCGTCGGCAAGATGCATCAACTTTCAGTATTACAGCCAGTGTCAAAGAGGACAAAAACCTGGGAGTCTTGACATTTGCCGGAACTTTTCGGCCCGCTCCTGACGCCAAGCCTCTGACGGAAAGCACTGTGGACGCATCTCTGCGTTTAAATGGAATGGATATCGGGCATTACCGCCCCTATCTGAGTAATTATGCTCCTTTGGAAAAACTGGCCGGACGCCTGGATGTGGAAACGGCATTTTCAGGAACACTGGCGAATTTCGCAGCGAAAGGGACTGTCCTGGTGAAAAATGCCGTGCTGCACTATCCGCAAGTTTTTCGCGGTACTTTGCAGACCGAGGCCGTCCACGTCGATTACGCCTTAATGCGTAAGGGTAATCATCTCAAATTAGATATCACCCATTTCGCGGTTGATCGTTTTTCAGCGTCGGGGCGCCTGGACATCAAGGAGTTGGATAAAGAGGATCCTCTCCTTTCCGCAACTGCCAAAACTTCAACTTTTTCCCTGAAAGAGGTCCAATCCAACATTCCCTGGAAAATTATTCCTGTTAATGTGGGGAGATTTATTGAAACTCACATCAAAAATGGTGATTTCCGTCTTGTTGAAGGAAATCTGAACGGGCGGTTGAGCCAGATAGCCCATATGGAAAAACAGGGAAATGCCGGTGTCCTTTCCATTCAGGCGGAAGTTCACAAGGGTATTTTTGTCGTAGATGATAAGACACCTGTTTTTCAGGATATCAGCGGCATCCTGGAGTTGAAAAACCGGCAGTTTGTACTGAAAAAAATGACCGGCCGTTTCGGCTCTTCGCCCTGCACACTGGAGGGGAACATTTCGGATTTTGCCCTGCCGGGCCCTGCCGTTTATACGGCGAATATGACTCTTCAGCCTTCCCGTGATCAAATCCTGTGGCTTTTGGGGAGAGAAAGATTCCGCCATCTAAGTTTTCAGAGGGCTTCAACACTTGAGCTTTCCGGAAAGGGTCCGGCGGAGAATTACCGGATTGCCGCCCGCTGGGACCTGACTAATACCGCTTATGCCTACCCTGAAATTATAGAAAAACCACGGGGAAGAGCCAACCGGCTTCTTGCCGAAGTCACTTTGAATGAAAAAGTCTTAATAATATCTTCTTTTGACTACGATCTGCCGCCGGTGAATGTAAAAGGATCAGCCCTGTTCAGTTTCGCCGGTGGAAAGAACGTGGCTTTAAGCATTAAGTCCCAAACATTTGATATACGAGAAGCCGTTTCGATTCTGCCGGTTTTGAGGACGTATGATCCGGCAGGAACCTGTTTGATTGCAGTTGACGGCCGCGGCGATCCGGATAATCCCGGCTCTTTCCTATGGAAGGGTGATGTGTCATTAAACAATGTTTCCTTCAAACCGTCGGAGAGTATTAAGCGTATAAGAGGATTGACGGGAAAAGTTGTATTAACGGGTAAAAGGATTGAAACATCGCGTTTCAGCGCACGAGTGGGGCGCAGCGCCGTATCGGGAAAATGCTTGATCGATGATTTAAGCAAGACAAAGCTCGATTGTCAATTGGACTCCGCATTATTCCGAACCGCAGATATAGGATTGCTGAACCCGGAAGGTGAAGTGAATTTTCATAAAGTAACAGGGCGAGTCATCGTCAAAGATGAACACATTCGTATAGACAGGCTTTCCCTGGGGTTGGGGAAATCCGTCTTCAATTTGTCGGGCGAGATCAGAAATTTTACCGCTCCGAAAATTGCGGTATCTTTAAATTCGCCTTATATGAGCTTCGATGATGTTGCCATCCTTACAACACTGAAACCATCCGGGCAAAAAGTTCGTTCTTTATTCCCCGCGGAGCTTACCACAAATTTACAGATCGAAGCCGGTGCGTTTCAAGACATTAATTTTAAAAAACTCAAGGCTGACTTAAAATTTGTCGGGGAAACACTGGATGTCAAAGCATTGGAAGCTGGTATCTTTGAAGGCAAACTTACAGGAAGAGGAAAGGCGGATATTCGTCGCGATGGTCAGAACCGCTATGCGGCAACTTTCTCTCTCGACAAGGTATCGCTGGACAAAATCCAGAAATATTTGAAAATGGGGGAACGCGAGGTTACGGGCAACTTGTCTCTTACGGGCAACATAACCGCCTCGGGCCGTAATACGGATGATTTAATGAAGACGGCGGCAGGAATATTTAAAGTTCAGGCGCACAAAGGAGTCCTGAAAAGGTTTTCCGTATTTTCCAAGATATTCTCTCTGCTTAATGTTCTTCAACTGGCCAGGTTTCAGCTTCCGGATATGGCGGTAAGCGGGATGCCCTACAATGGGATTACGGGCGATCTGACTCTCAAAGGAGGCGTTTTATCTTCGGAAGATTTCTTCATTTCCAGCGACGCCATGCAGATTTCAGCAGCAGGGAAGGTTAATCTGCTGACGAAACAATTTGATAATATAGTTGGCGTTCATCCACTGGGCACTCTGGACAAAATCGTGGCGAAACTTCCTGTGGCGGGATGGCTTCTGACCGACGAAAAAGGCAATCTGATTACCGTCCATTTCAGGGTTGAGGGAAAATGGGGCGATCCCAAAGTCACCCCCATACCGGTGCAGTCGGTGGGGCAGGGGACTCTGGATATCTTCTGGCGTCTCTTTCAATTGCCGGTAAAACTCGTCACCGATACCGGGGAGGTCATTCTGGGACATTAGCAGGCCCGGGACTTCAATGTCCCTGAAGAGTCTTCCGCCGGTTGTACACCCTTCTTTGTCGCCGCCGTCTGTTTATTTTTTTCTTGTATTCGCTGAGATATTCCCTGGAGGCAAGATATTTGTCGGCGAAAGAAACTATGAACGATTCTTTGTACTTCGGAGGAACGAGCGTCAGCGGCCACATATGTCTTTGAATAATATCCGCTTCAATTTCATTGATGGAAAAATGTTTTCGGGCGTTGCTCAGAGCAATAGTCGGGTGCGCGAATCCGTGGTATTTATGGCGGGGAAGATCAGGCTCGTCATGATTGCGCCAGTCATAAAGGAAAAAATCATGAAGAAGCGCACCCCGTACGGCGGAATAGTGATCCAGTTTCAAGAACTTGCATATCCGGTAAGTCAAATATGCCACGTCGTGGACATGGGTGTAAATCGAAGAATTATGATGATAGAATTCCTTAAGCTTAAGAAATTCTTCGTGTTCCTCTATTTCCTGGATTATATCGTAGTATTCGGGTTCGAACGACTTGCTTCCCTGCATTTCCATAATAATTTTGTCCTGAATCTGCTTGATCAACGCAACTATTTTATCCTTTATGCTATTATTGATGTTGTTGTCAATATACTTGTTTAAAGCCGGAAAGGCGTTGCAGAGCCGTTGAAACGAGTTTAATATTTTTTCAATTTCCATATTGCTGAGATTCAGATATTCGACATAGAGGTAAGCAGTTTTCCGGCGGAATGTGGAAAGCGATACTACGGAAAAGGTATAATCGACGACAAAATAAATCAGAAATAACACTGCCGTTATTTTGATATACCCATCGTCCAGTAATTTTACCTTATCCAGTGTTGCCGGGTGGATAAATGTAATGAAGATCATGGCGAATACAGTCCAGATTAGAGAAAAATGAAGACATACCCGCCCATGCAGATTCAGTTTGTTTTCCGAATAATCCCAAAGCTTCAGTTTAAATATTTTTTCCGCAAAAAAACCGACCAGATATTCAAAGACGGTGAGAGCAACGCCTAAGATGCTAAAACGGATTATAACATGCCAACCGGAAAAAAAATATTCCAGAATGACTGCAGCGGCGGCGCCAAAACCATAAATGGGAATAAATGGCCCGAATAAAAAACCGGCATTGACAAAACGCCGCTGTGTCACGGAACGGTAGATAACCTCGACTGCCCAGCCCCAAAAAGAATAAAAAGCAAAAAGGACTACATAGTAAAAGACACTTAGACTACTATCCAAAATTATATATTCCCTTTAGTTCGCAGCAGTATTTTGATTTGCAATCCAATTTTCGGCAAATGTCTGTCAGCGGATCAGTTCTGACTGTTTTCGCCGTCTTCCAGCGCCAGCTTCAAAACCTCCATCATATCATTGACAAAATGGAATTTGATGGCCTTCTGGATATTAGCCGGAACATCCTCCATATCTTTGCGGTTCCATTCGGGCAGAATAACCGTTTTAATACCGGCACGGTACGCCGCCAGCACTTTTTCCTTAATCCCTCCGATAGGCAAAACCGCCCCGCGCAGGGTAATTTCGCCGGTCATTGCCAGATCTTTTTTGACTTTACGGCCGGTCAAAAGCGACGTTAGAGCGGTGAGCATGGTTACTCCGGCGGAAGGACCGTCTTTAGGAATTGCACCTGCCGGAACATGAATATGGATATCCTTGTTTTCATAGAAGTCCTCCGCAACACCAAGAGCGGCGGCATTGCTGCGAATGAAGCTCAAAGCCGCACTTGCCGATTCTTTCATTACATCGCCCAACTGACCGGTAAGGGTCAAACCCTTATCTCCCTTCATGGCTGTTGCTTCGATGAACAGCATATCGCCGCCCGCCGGTGTCCAGGCCAGTCCTATGGCTACACCGGGCTTGGCAATGCGCGAATCAATATCAGTCAATATGCGGACAGGTCCCAGGTATTTGTGGATGTCCTTAACTGTTACAGTTTTGGCTTTTGCTTTACCTTCGGCAATCATGGACGCCACTGCACGGCAGATATTGGCGATTTCGCGTTCCAGATTACGCACACCGGCTTCACGGGTGTAACCGGAGATTATACTTATGAGCGCTTGAGACGTAATTTGTAATTGGTCGGCATTCAAACCGTTTTCGGATAATTGCCGGGGGATCAGGTAACGCTCGGCAATCTTCGTTTTTTCCTCCAGCGTATAGCCGGGAAGTTCAATTACTTCCAGACGGTCGAGCAGCGCCGGCGGTATTGTATCCAGAATGTTGGCCGTCGTGATAAACATTACATGGGAAAGATCGAACGGCACATCCAGGTAGTGGTCGGTGAATGTATTATTCTGCTGCGGGTCCAGTACTTCCAGGAGCGCAGAGGACGGGTCACCGTGATAATCGCTGACGATTTTATCTATTTCGTCGAGCATGAAAACAGGATTGTTCGATTCCGCCCGCCGCAGGCTTTGAATGATCCGGCCTGGCAAAGCGCCGATATATGTACGGCGATGTCCGCGAATTTCCGCTTCATCACGTACACCTCCCAGGGAGATGCGGGCGAACTTGCGCTCCAGCGCCCGGGCGATCGATTGCCCCAGCGAGGTCTTGCCTGTTCCCGGAGGGCCCACAAAGCATAAAATCGGACCTTTGGAATCCGGCTTCAATTTGCGCACAGCGAGGTATTCGATAATACGTTTCTTGGGTTTGGCAAGGCCATAATGATCCTGGTCCAGAATTGTTCTGGCTTTGGTAATATCCAGATTGTCCACTGTTCCCTGGTTCCAGGGCAGTGCGGTAATCCAATCCAGATAGGTGGAAGCAACTGTGTATTCCGCAGACGACGGATGCATGCGGCCCAGGCGCTCCAGCTCGCGCTGGGCTTCTTTCTGGGCCTCCGGCGGGAGATTTTTCTCTTCAATTTTTTTGCGGTATTCTTCCACTTCCAACGTGGTTTGGTCGGACTCGCCCAACTCCTGCTGGATGGCTTTCAGTTGCTGCCTTAAATAATATTCGCGCTGGCTCTTGTCGATGTCACTCTTTACTTTGGACTGAATTTTATTGCCCAGTTCGAGAACTTCCATCTGATGATTAACGATGCGCGTTACTTCCTTCAGACGCTCATTGGTGTCGGTTATCTCCAATATCTTTTGTTTTTCCTCTATCGGTGCATTGATAATGGAAGTGATAATATCCGCCAGGACACCGGCTTCCGTTATCGATTTGGCCATAGGCCCGAATTCCGGTGGTAAAAAAGGCGAAAGCTTCAGAATACGATCAAAGAGAACCAGCAAATTAGCCATCAGCGCTTCCGTTTCGATATTCTTAGCTTCCGTATCTTCCAGCACTCTAATTCGCGCCTGCTGATATGGTTTGCCGTCAAGCAGCTCCAGAATCTGAAAACGGCTGATTCCCTGCAGCAGCATCTGCGTTTTGTTATCGGAAACTTTGGCCATTTTTGCTATGGTGGCCGAAGTGCCGACGGGGTATAATTCTTCCAGCTTGTATTGGTAGTCAAGAGAATCAGGTTCTTTTTTGGCCATAACCAGGCCTATTATCCGGTCCTTAACCATGGCCTCATCAACTAACTGGATAGACTTGGAGCCCGTTACTTCCAGTGGAAGCATCATTTTAGGAAACAGCAGGACATTATACAGCGGAAGAATCGGTATCACTTCCGGTACAGTTATTGTTTTGGTGTCTTCAATAAAGTTTTTTTCAGTCATGCAACCCTCCGGTATCTTTTAAAAAGAAAATTAACCACTGTAATTATTCATTAGTCGTTATGCGAATACGATGCGTTTTATGATCCGGCTGCTTGTTGATCTTGATCGTGAGGATTCCATCGGCATAAGAAGCTACGGCCGATTCGGCATCCACTGCTACCGGTAACATAATATTTCTGATAAAACGGCCGTGAGGAATTTCCGCCAGACAATAACGAGTATTTTTAACAGAGGAAATGGTTTTGCGCACTCCGGCGATTCTTATTTTTTTCCGGTTCAACTCAATTTGAAGTTCTTCTTTTTTTATCCCGGCAAGATCAGCCAGGATAACGATTTCCTCCGGCGATTCATAAACATCGATATGCGGCATCCAGCTGTATTCATGCCGCCGGAATATCGGACTGACCAGATTAAAGACTTCATCTACCGTTCTTTGAAATTCCTCCTCAAAATTATTGTTAAAATTAATTTTAATGATGTTCATTTTTTTCACCTATTGATTATTGATGTTGGTAAAAATGTTTACGGCCATGTGACAAAAATATATGTTCCATTGCCAATTTGTAAAGGTCTGCAAACTATAATAATATTTTTTTGAAGGAAGTGATATGAAAAAAATCGCTCTGGTTGCCGGATGGTAAAATAACTTCAGGCGGCGGGTATAATTGTTTTAATAAAGAAAATACTGGTCAAAGTAGATCTTTTTTGCTATGGAAATTACGATTTTGTAAAAAGAAGTGTTTTGGCCATCCCAAATTAAAATTGGTTCTGTTTCACACCGAGATTAATCACGAAAACCAGCACAGAAATGAAGATATAAGAATCGAGACCTATGAAAAAGGAACATTTACGGAATATTGCCATTATTTCCCACGTTGACCACGGCAAGACCACACTGCTCAACGCCATGTTAAAACAAACAGGTGTTTTCCGCACCCATCAGGTAGTGGAAGACCGCGTCATGGATTCTCTTGACCTGGAGAAAGAACGCGGCATCACCATTACGGCAAAAAATACGGCGGTGGAATATAACGGCATAAAGATAAATATTGTTGACACGCCGGGACATGCCGATTTCGGCGGCGAAGTGGAGCGCAGCCTCAATATGGTTGACGGCGCAATTTTGCTGGTCGATTCCAGCGAGGGCCCTTTGCCGCAGACGCGTTTCGTCTTGAAAAAAGCACTGGCGAAAAAGCTGCCCATAATCCTGGTCATCAACAAAATTGACCGTCAGGATGCCCGTATCGAAGAAGTAATCAATGATTCCTACGACCTATTTATTGATTTGGGAGCCGACGAGCAGCAGATTGAATTCCCGGTGCTGTATACAAATGCCAAAATCGGTGTCTGCCACAGGAAGCCGGGTGACGCCAATACCAATTTGAATGAACTGTTTGATACCATAATAGAAAGAATACCGCCTCCCGAGGCTGACGATGACGCCAATCCGCAGTTTCTGGTAACAAATCTGGACTACGATCCGTATGTCGGGCAAATCGCTGTTGGCCGCATCCAGCAGGGCAGGCTGGAAATGAATACCACCTACAGCCATTGCACCGAAGACAGGATTATTCCGAATGTCAAATTTTCGGCGCTTTATACCTTCCAGGGACTTGCCAAGAAACCTGTATTAACTGCTGAAGCCGGTGATATTATTGCTTTTTCCGGAGTGACGAATGTCACCATCGGCGATACGATCTCTTCTTTAATTGATCCGCAGCCTCTGCCCCGCCTGCTGGTGGACGAACCGACCGTATCGATGATGTTCTATGTCAACGACGGGCCGTTTGCCG
>JBDKUX010000128.1:0-29206 GCA_039679455.1 Smithella sp.
ACCGGATACCGAAATATCCATTGCTATCCGCGACTCGCTCAGTCCGGCAAAAGTTGTAAAAATTCCCTTTTATAAACGGGAAAAATAAATCAAGGAGAACAAAGATGTCCAAACAAAACCTGACCGACAGACGCTATACCCATGATCACGAATGGGCTAAAGATAATGGCGACGGCACAGTCCTTATCGGCATCACCGATTACGCACAAGAGATGCTTACCGATATAGTTTTTGTAGAACTGCCCACTATAGGGAAAAAAGTTGCCAAAGGCGAGCCTGTGGCCGTTGTGGAATCGGTCAAATCAGTGTCCGATGTTTATGCTCCGGTTAGTGGCGAGGTAATTGACGTTAACAGTAAACTGGAAGACGAACCTGCACTGCTTAATCGGGATGCTTTTGGTGACGGTTGGATAGCCCGGATACGTGTTGCGGATGCAGCTGAATATGCCGCCCTGCTTGATGCCGCAGCTTACGGAAAACTTATTGCCGAGGAAAAGCACTAATGAATTATACACCTCATACCGGTGAAGACGTAGCCCAAATGAAAGCAGCGGTCGGCATTACCGATATCGAGGAGCTGTTTGCCGATATCCCTGCAAAATACAGACTGAAGCAGTTGCTGAATATTCCTGCGCCTCTTTCCGAACAGGAAACTATTGCCTGCATGAGCAGCTTGAGCCGGAAAAACACGATTCCTGAGCTGACATTGACCGGTGCCGGCTCTTATCATCATTACATTCCGGCAGTTGTCGGACACATAATCAGCCGCGCTGAATTTTACACCGCCTATACTCCTTATCAGCCGGAAATCAGCCAGGGCATCCTGCAGGCTATTTACGAATATCAGTCAATGATTGCACATCTCACCGGCACGGAAATCGCCAACGCCTCTATGTACGACGGCGCCTCAGCTATGGCCGAAGCAGCCGTTCTTTCAGCAAAAACACTGAACCGCACCAAAATTGTTGTCGCCCGCTCCGTTCATCCGGAGTATCGGGGTGTTGTGCATACTTACTGCTGGTCGAATGGTTATGAGATATGCGAAATACCGTATACTCAATCCGGACAAATTAATCTCGACTTGCTCCATAAAGAATTAGATGAGAACGTGGCGGCGGTTCTGGTGCAAAGCCCCAATTTTTTCGGCTGCATCGAAGATATTGCTCCAATTGCAGAGGCGACTCACAGCTGCGGCGCACTTCTCGTGGCCGGTTTTACCGACGGTACGGCGCTGGGCATTCTTAAACCGGCGGGCGAATTCGGGGCTGATTTTGTCGTTGGTGAGGGGCAGAGCTTCGGTAATCCGCTCAATTACGGCGGCCCGTATCTAGGAGTTTTTGCCGCCCGCGAAAAATTCCTGCGCCGCATTCCCGGGCGTCTGGTGGGTGCTACGGTGGATAAAAACGGCAAGCGCGGTTTTGTTCTAACTTTGCAGACTCGCGAGCAGCATATTCGCCGCGAGAAAGCTACTTCCAACATATGTTCCAACGAAGCGCTCTGCGCGCTGGCGGCGGGAGTATATCTGGCGGCGCTGGGTAAAAATCTGCAAAAGCTGGCCGCCTTAAATATTCAGAAAACACAATATCTTAAAAAACAACTTTTGGGTCTTCCCGGCTGGCAGGAAGTTTTTACAGCGCCGGTTTATAATGAATTTGCCGTAACCTGCCCTGATGCCGGGAAAGTCAACGAAAAACTGAAGAGAGAGGGAATTGGGGGAGCTTATGAATTGCAGAAAAGCTACCCCGAATTGAAAAATGCTCTGCTCTTTTGCGCCACGGAGATGCTCGGCAAAGAGGACATTGACCGGGTTTTGGAAATCATTAAATAATCCGCTTTGTCATGCCGGACCTGATCCGGCATCCATTTTTTTCATCTTTTCTGGATTCCGGGTCGCGCTTTGCTTGCCCGGAATGACACAATTGAACAAGGAGTTCGCTAATGGAGTTGATTTTTGAAAAAAGCCGCCCCGGACGCAGCGCCGGAAACATTCCCCAGAGAGATGTGCCGTCGGTAAAGATAGAAGCAGTTATCGGCGAAAAATATCTGCGTACGGAGCTTGATTTGCCGGAAGTGGCCGAAGTGGATTTGATTCGCCATTATACCAATTTGTCGCGGCGCAATTTCGGCGTTGATCTGGGCTTTTATCCGCTTGGCTCGTGCACTATGAAATACAATCCCAAAGTCAATGAGAATGCCGCCGCTTTGCCCGGTTTTACCGGCCTGCATCCCTATGTCGATGATGAATCGGCGCAGGGGAACATGCAGTTGATGGATGAGATGCAGCAGTACCTGTGCAGCATTTTCGGGATGGCCGCATTTACCCTGCAACCGGCGGCCGGTGCGCACGGTGAGCTTACCGGCATGATGATGATTAAAAAATACTTTGAGAAGAAGGGTGAAAAACGTCATCGCATCCTTATTCCCGATGCCGCCCACGGCACCAACCCGGCCTCCAGCGCGCTATGCGGTTTTGAAATAGCGACTCTGCGCTCCAACTCTGAAGGCGGCGTGGATATTGATCATCTGCAATCTTTAATGAATGAAGATGTTGCCGCTCTGATGCTGACCAATCCCAATACGCTGGGGTTGTTTGAACGCAACATCGAAGAAGTTTCCCGCATCATCCATGAAAAAGGCGGCCTGCTTTATGGAGACGGCGCCAACGCCAATGCTTTCCTGGGCATTGCCCGTCCCGGTGATATCGGATTCGACGTGATCCAGCTTAATTTGCATAAAACTTTTTCCACGCCCCACGGCGGAGGCGGCCCCGGCAGCGGTCCGGTGGGAGTAGGAAAAGCGCTGGTCGATTTTCTTCCCGTGCCGCGCATTGTTAAAACAGATGATGGTTACCGGTGGTCGGAGAATTTTACGGATTCCATCGGCCGGGTGCGAGCCTTTTACTGCAACTTCAACGTTATCGTCAAAGCCTACGCTTACATCCGCTCGCTGGGTGCGGAAGGTCTGAAGAACGCCACCGAAATGGCCGTGCTCAATGCCAATTATATCAAGGAAAGATTGAAACCATATTTTGATCTGCCCTATGATCGCATTTGCATGCACGAATGCGTTTTCTCCGGCAAAAGACAGGTTGTCGAAGGCGGCGTCCACACCTCGGATATAGCCAAAAGACTGATCGATTTCGGCTATCATCCGCCGACAATTTACTTCCCAATGATTGTTCCCGAAGCTCTGATGATAGAACCGACGGAGACGGAAAGCAAAGAAACGCTGGATGCTTTTTGTGAAGCGATGATTACCATTGCCCAAGAGACCAAGGAAAATCCGCAGCGGGTAAAAGATGCACCCTTGAACACGGAGGTAAGCAGGATGGACGAAGTGCTGGCCGCCCGCAAACCGGACGTCTGCTGGAAAAGAAAATAGTGGGGCATATGGGGTCAAATCTTTGCTATTGACAATTGACAAGTAGAAAGAGATCAACTCCATTGAACCCCCTAACCAGTGAGTGGTGGGGCGTAAGTTCATCGTGCCAAACTTCTGCACCAATAACAAAGGAGGAGCAGATGGCAGACGTAAGTAATCTTATCGGCGTAGTTTTAGATATGAAAGGCATGGTTTCATATCAGCCTGGATCAGTTGTCAGTCGCACTGTTGTAGATAAAGATGCCGGGACGGTTACTTTGTTTGCTTTCGACACCGGACAGGGACTAAGCGAGCATACCGCACCCTTCGATGCGCTGGTTCAGATTATTGATGGAACAGCGGATATAACAATAGCCGGATCATTACATACAGTCAAAGAGGGGGAGATGATCATAATGCCGGCAAATAAACCGCATGCATTAAAAGCAAACCCCCGGTTTAAGATGCTTCTTGTTATGATCAGAAAACAGTGATGACTGACACCCACGAAAAATCACAGCTCCTGCGCAAGCCACCCTGGCTGAAAGTTCGCCTGCCGCATGCCCAAGAAAGCCGGAAGATCAGAACTACTCTGGCCGGGCTGAAACTGCATACCGTCTGTCAGGAAGCGGCTTGCCCCAATATAGCGGAATGTTTTGCCAATGGCACGGCGACTTTTTTAATTCTCGGCAATATCTGCACGAGGCATTGTCTCTATTGCAATGTTCAACATGGCGCTCCGCTTCCTGTAGATGAAAGAGAAGTGGATCAGCTTATTGTGGCAGTTCAGGAAACGAACTTAAAATATATCGTCATAACTTCAGTAACGCGGGATGATCTGCCGGACGGCGGAGCCGGAATTTTTGCCGACTGCATCAATAAATTACGCCGGGCTCTGCCGGAATGCAAAATTGAAGTATTGATTCCCGATTTTCAAGGCAGCTTATCGGCGCTGGAAAAAGTTATAGTAGCCCGTCCTGACGTGATCAATCACAATATGGAAACTGTAAAATCTTTATTTCCCCGGCTGCGTCCTCAGGGAAATTACAGCCTTTCGCTGGAACTGCTTTCCCGCGTGTCGTCATCATCCACAATTTCCAAAAGCGGTTTTATGATCGGCTTTGGTGAAAGCCAGGATGATGTTTTGCGCTTAATGGATGATCTCGCCTCCGTTTCCTGTATGCGCCTGACCATCGGGCAATATCAGCAGCCGACGCTTCAACACTGGCCGGTCGTTAAATACTATCATCCCGACGAATTTGCCCGGTTGAAAGAAATTGCCTGCAGCATCGGATTCAGGTACGTAGAAGCGGGCCCATTGGTGCGCAGCTCTTATCATGCGGCACGGGCGGATCTTTAAGATTTTTACAAAACTCATTATTATCCGGGTCATCCGCTGGTAATCTATAAAGTATGCTGCCTAGCTCAAATTGTTATTATGTTATTGACATAAAAGGCTTTTCTCTTTATATTCTCGGCAAACAGAAAACTCACTTATTCCGGTAAAACAACTATATGAGGTGATACTGTAATGGATAGCTATAACGGGGAAAACAAATCGCGTTGGAAATTATGGATCGTGGGCATTATGCTGGTGCCTGTCATCGGCTTTATTTTTTATACCTGGTTTACACTCACCTGGAGTTTTTCCAAGGGTGAACGGGCGGGGTATATCCAGAAACTGTCCAAAAGCGGCTGGATATGTAAAACATGGGAAGGCGAGATGGCTATGGTAACCATGCCCGGGGCCATTCCGGAAAAATTCCTCTTCAGTATCCGGGATGAGGAAGTAGCCCGGCGCATCAACAAGCTTGCCGGTAAGCGGGTTATCCTGGTTTACGAACAGCATAGAGGAGTTCCGACAAGCTGCTTCGGCGAGACGGAATATTTTATTGTCGACGCCAAGCCCAATGAATAAGATATTATTTTCCCCGCAGGAGTGACGATGGCAGCAGAAAATAATTTCGTAACAGACAATATAAAAACAGAAGAGGGAGATCTGTCGATCACCTTTCTTGGTCATGCAACATTGATGATTTCCTTCAACGGAAAGATCATCCACATCGATCCCGTTTCAGAGTACGCCGATTATTCTAAACTCCCGAAAGCAGATTTGATCCTTGTGACCCATGAACATTATGATCATTGCGATCTGGAAGCGATTGGTGCAATCAGAACAGACCAAACCATTATGGTAATTACGCAGGATGCCGCCGGGCAGATCGAAGGCGGTATCGTTATGAAAAACGGCGATAAAAATACAGTGCAGGGATTGCTGATTGAAGCGGTGCCCGCCTACAATCTTGTCAATATGCGCAGCCCCGGCGTTCCCTATCACGGCAAAGGAATCGGCAACGGCTATATTATAACTTGTGGCGGCAAGCGCATCTATATCGCCGGAGACACGGAAAACATTCCGGAAATGAAGAGTCTCCAAAATATTGATATCGCCTTTCTGCCGATGAATCTTCCTTATACGATGACGCCGGAAATGGTTGCCGAGGCCGCCTGCGCTTTTAAACCAGGCATTCTTTACCCTTACCACTACGGCGATACGGATGTGCAAAAACTCATTGACTTGCTCAAAGATGAGGAAAATATAGAAGTGCGCATCCGCAAAATGATGTGATGCTCCGTAATTTATTATTAAGAGAATGGAAAATAAAGATTTGCCTGAGATCAAAATTGGACAGCCGGTAGATATTGTTATCGAACATGGTGTGATCAAGCCATCCTCCGTTCAGGATATTCTGGAAGACAGGATCGTTCTTTTGCAGATTGTGCCGCCTCTTCCTGAAAGCTGCATCAATAAGACTATTCTTGTAACATATTTACCTCTGGAGAATCGTTGCCCCCGCCGGTGTTTCGAGGCCAGAATCATTGAGATCCGCGAGGGCTATGTTACCGTCGGCCGGGGGTTCCCTGCTATCATTGTAGAGCGCATTCCGCCTGATGTTACATGCGACCTGCGTGTAGATAAACGGCAGCAGCCACAGCCAACGATGAAGATTATGCTCGGTGACGATTGCCTGGAAATCGTCAATATTTCCAGCAGCGGCGCCCATCTTGTACGAACGGCCGGAAAAAGGGTAATCCTTAACGTGGAAGATACAATCCTTTTGACGGTTCAGGATAGCACCGACATCAGCTACAGATATGCTCGAATTATCCGTCAATGGCACTCCAAAGGTGCTGATGGTCCGGAACATCTCGCGGTAGTTTTCACTGCAGAAAAAACAATCGGGAAATAGCCTCATCAGCTTTGATCAAGATTGTAAGAAGAGGGATTAATCCATGAAGATATTATATTACGATTGTTTTGCCGGGATCAGCGGCGACATGAATCTGGGGGCGATGATTGATCTGGGCGTTACGCCGGATTATCTCCTCGGCGAATTAAAAAAACTGGATATCGGCGAATACGAAATCAAGATTACAAAAGACAAGAGAAAGGGCATTACGGGAACAAGAGTTGAAGCCGCGGTAAACAGCGATGTTTGTGCAGGCTACGGGCATTACTGCGGTGAAAGAACATTTAAAGATATAGTTGATATCATCAGCAAAAGCGACTTGTCTGCAAAGGTCAAAAGCATCAGTCTCAACATCTTTGGGAAGATTGCCGAAGCGGAGGGAAAGATTCATGGATGCAGGACGGATGATGTGCATTTCCATGAAGTTGGAGCAGTAGATTCCATTGTTGACATTGTCGGTGCGGCGGTTTGTCTGGACTATCTGCAGCCGGAGCGCATAGTTTCCTCCCCTGTTGAGCTTGGGGGCGGTTTTGTCCGCTGCCATCACGGGATTCTGCCTGTGCCGGCGCCGGCGACTGTGGAAATTCTCCAGGGCATCCCTGTAAAATCCGGCGCCGTTCCCTTTGAAACCACAACACCCACGGGAGCGGCGATTCTGGCGGCTACCGTTGATTCTTTTACGGAAGAGCTTTGTTTTACGCCGCAAAAGATCGGTTACGGAATCGGGTACCGGGATACGGATATTCCCAATGTCCTGCGCGCTTATCTGGGAGATATGCAAATATCACAAACATCTGTTGGCGATGCGGACGACACGGAAAAACAGCAGGCCATTCTGGTGGAATGCAACATCGACGATATGAATCCGGAGATGTATGAAGATGTAATGGAAGCGCTGTTCGCAAAAGGGGTTTACGACGTATTTCTGACTCCTGTAATCATGAAGAAGTCCCGGCCGGCAACCCGGATCAGCGTCCTTTGCAGTGAAGAGGATAAACCGGCGATAGAGGAAATTCTCTGGCTGCGGACATCTACCTTTGGACTCAGATTTCAGCGTGTATCCAAATCCATGCTGCAGAGGGATTTTTCGACTTTGTCCACAAAATTCGGCGATGTTTCCATTAAGAATGGTTATTGGCGGGGCAGTAAAATCAAGTCCAAGCCGGAGTATGAAGATTGCAGGAGACTCGCAAGAGAAAATGGCGTCAGCGTGAAAGAAATATATGATCTTTTGCAAGAGTGGAACAAGGAAGGTTGCTTATATGAACGCCGGTGAAGTTCGTTTGCTGCTGGAAAGTATAAGGGACAGAAAAATCGATATCGAAGAAGGTGTTTCCCGGTTCCGGAATATGTCTTATATAGACCTGGGCTGCGCGAAGCTCGACAGCCACAGGGAGCACCGCGTTGGTTATCCGGAAGTGATCTATTGTCCGGGAAAAACAGCCGCTCAGGTGAAAGAGATTGTTCAGGCGATGCTTGCTCTGGACTCAAACATACTGGCCACCAGGGCAACGGAAGCATTGTATGAGGAGATAAGAGAGATATGTCCCGACGCCGTCTATAATTCTCTTGCCGGAACCATCACTGTGCAGAAAAAAGTAATGGAGACGCCGGACAGTTATATTGCCATCGTATCAGCAGGGACATCGGATTTGCCTGTTGCTGAAGAAGCTGCCGTGACGGCGGAGATATTTGGGAATCGTGTGGAAAGGATCGTTGATGTCGGTGTGGCCGGCGTCCACCGCCTGTTTGACAAACTGGACACCATTCGTGCGGCCAAAGTTATCGTTGTTGCCGCCGGTATGGAAGGAGCCCTCCCCAGTCTCGTAGCCGGGCTCGTGGACAAACCGGTGATTGCCGTCCCGACCAGCGTGGGCTATGGCGCCAGTTTCCAGGGCATAGCGGCGCTGCTGGCTATGCTGAACAGCTGCGCGGGCGGCGTTTGCGTGGTCAATATCGACAACGGTTTCGGAGCGGGGTATATGGCCAGCATGATAAACAAACTGAGATAGTTAAAATTTTATGGAAATTGAAAGCAGGTTAAATAATTTAAAAAAACACATAAAACAATTGCCAAGCGTTGCCGTCGCCTATTCGGGTGGTGTCGACAGTACTTTTCTTTTGAAGATTGCCCATGATGTGCTGGGCGATAATGTTATCGCGGTAACGGCGCGGTCGTCAACATATCCCGAAAGAGAGTTTCGGGAGGCTGCCGAATTTGTTCAGAAGATGGGAATCAGGCATGTCGTTATCACTTCCGAGGAATTGGATATTACAGGCTTTGCCGATAATCCTCCTGACAGGTGCTATTATTGTAAGCGCGAGCTTCTTGCAAAAGTCATTGAAGTGGCGCATGAAAATAATATCCGTAATGTCGTGGAAGGATCGAATGTGGACGATCTGGGAGATTACAGGCCGGGAATGCAGGCCGTCCGGGAACTGGGTGTCGGCAGTCCTTTACGGCAAGCAGGTTTGGGAAAAGAGGAAATAAGAATATTGTCCAGGAAGATGGATTTGCCTACCTGGAATAAACCCGCCTTTGCCTGCCTGGCATCGAGGTTCCCTTATGGGCAGAAGATAACCAGGGATAAACTTCAGGTTGTGGATCATGCGGAACAGTTTTTACTAGACCTGGGGTTGAGGCAGGTGAGAGTCCGCCATCATGGTGAAATTGCCCGAATAGAAGTTTCACCAGAGGAACGCAGTTTCTTTTTTGATAAGGATTTGATGGACAGGATTTATGAAAAATTTAAACAACTGGGCTTTATGTACACCGCTCTTGATCTTAAAGGCTACCGCACCGGCAGTATGAATGAAGTTATTACGACGACCTCGTAAAAAGGCCGGATGCTGCGTTGCGCTTCATCCCTCGTCACTGCAAAGTATAGCTCAAATAATTATCGCAAGAGGAAATTAAAGAAATATTATGAACGTTTTTGAAATCACCATGATGATCTGCTTCGGCAGTTCCTGGCCTTTTTCCATTTATAAAAGTTATACATCCCGCTCTACGAAGGGGAAGAGTGTGGTGTTTTTGTATATAGTATCAATAGGCTACATGGCTGGAGTTCTGCATAAGATTTATTACAGTTATGACTTCATCATCATCTTTTATGTGATCAATTTATTGCTGGTAATTACCGACATGATTCTTTTCTACAGGAATTTACGCATAGAAAAGCAGGCTGTGAAAAGTTAAAGATTATTCTTTCTTCAGAGTAATCCCCGATTTATTCTTTATTAGCTTGGCTGATGTATTTCTTAACCGTTCTTCGGTCCAGATTAATTCGGCGGGCAACCTCTTCGTAAGTGCCAAAACGACGGTACAGCGAGTGGCAATAGCCGCTCAACAGCGCCTGTGCATCCATTGTTCCTTCTTTTATTCCGGTCAACAGCTTCTCCCCCATATTGTCTGAAGATAAGCTTGTATCCCCATGATAATGCCTGGTGACGATGATGCGCCGTATTGCCTGTTCCAATTCGCGTACATTGCCCGGCCAGGTGTAAGCACCACCCAGGTCATTGCTGATCGCTTCCTGTACCAGTTGAACATAGGGGAGTGATGCGTCTCCGGTCATCCGTTGCAATATCCTGACGGTCAGCGATTCCAGCTCCTTTGCTTCTTCATGGATGCGTTGACGAAGCGGCGGTACAACGATGATATCCGAACAAAGCCGGTAATAGAAATCATCCCGGAATTCTCCCTTTTGCCTCAGCTCATCCATGGGGCGGTTGGTGGCGGCGATGACCCTTCCCCGAAAGCGAATTTTTTCATGACTCCCCACCGGGCTGAAAGTGCGTTCCTGCAATACTTGCAACAGCTTGATTTGCACCGGGATTGATACGTCGCCTATTTCGTCGAGAAATATGGAACCGTATGGAGAGCAGCGGCTGAATATCCCCTCGTGATTTTCGATTGCGCCGGTAAAGGCGCCTTTTTTGTGTCCGAACAATTCGGACTCCAGCAGCGATTCCGGGTATTGCGACAGGTTGATCGGGATAAAAGAGCGGGTGAAGCTTTCGACAAAACATCCTTTGCGTTCATCAAAGGGAATAAATCCGGAGTGCCCGATGGCGGCAGCTGCAGCGCCTTTGCCGGTGCCGGTTTCACCCAGCAGCAGTGTTGAAAAATCCTCCATCCGGTTCCAGAGGTGTTTTTCGTACCAGGTGATATTGGAGGTGAAAATATTATCCCACAAACGGGAGCGCAGCGTCTGCATGGAAGGCGAAAGGCCGGTCAACCCATTTTCGATGAAGTAGAATGCGCGCCGCATTTGGAAAAAAATTTCCAGATAACGTTTGCTTTCCTCTGTTGTAAAACCAAGTCCGGAAATCCGGGTGATTAGTTCGTGGGCGAATCGCACCTGTATTGGTGTGTCGCCGTTTTTGATCTGCTTGAGGATGAGCTCGTCAAAAGAACTTCGGTAATTATGGAAAATATCGAAGAGGAAGGCTGTTCTAAGCAGGTTGCGGTCATCGTGATTGTAACTATTGAGATCGGCCCGACAGGAATCTTTGAGTGCCTGCAGACGCCGGCGGATCGTTGCTATCACCTGTTCCACCAGTTCATCCCATGCAGAGGAAGCTTTTGTTCCGGCAATTTTCTTATCCAGATCCAGGCGTTCCTTAGTAAAGGGATTTATAAAAGCCGCCTCGGCAACAATTGTGAAAAAGTTCCTGTCTGTTTCCGTTAGTGGTAATTTTTTTATCATGCGTAAAATGTATATAGTATGTTCATTATTTGTCAATAAATAATACGCCTGTATATTCTTGCTCTGTCTCTTGTTTTTATGCTCTGTAATTTCAGCTTGTTATGAATTATTCAATTTTTGGCATGATCGATGATTAACATCAGAAGAGATGTTCAAAATACTACCGGCAGGTGGCCTGTGAAAAAAATCATATCGATGTTAATTGTATTTATATTTATTTGTCCGGTATTTCCCGATGCGGCAACTGCAAAAAAGACGTCGAAGATAATCGACATTCATTGTCATATTGCCGGTATCGGTGCCGGCGGCAGCGGCTGCTTTGTTTCGCCGTCAATGCGCCGGAACTGGCGCTACCGCATTTATCTCAAGGCCTTTGGAATTACGGAAAATGATCTGAAGAGGGAAGGAGATGCAATCGTCATCAGGCGCATTTCCCAGACGGTGGCTGCATCCCGCCATATAGAAAAGGCGGTAGTTCTGGCGATGGACGGGGTTATTGATGAAAAAGGCAATCTGGATGTGACAAGAACGGAGATGTATATTCCCAATGCTTATGTTGCCGCCCAGGTGCGGCGTTATCCGAATCTACTTTTTGGGGCAAGCATCAATCCTTACAGAAAGGATGCGCTCCAGCTCCTGGAACAGGCAAAAGCCGATGGTGCAGTACTGGTAAAATGGCTTCCGTCGGTCCAGTTAATTGATCCTGCAGACAGGCAGTTGATTCCCTTCTATTTGAAGATGAAAGCCCTCGGTCTGCCGCTGCTCAGTCATACAGGCTCCGAAAACTCATTTACATGGAAAAAAGATGAGCTTGCTGATCCGGAACGGCTTCGCCTGCCACTCAGCCTGGGAGTGACCGTAATTGCCGCTCATTCCGGTGGTTCGGGTAAGAACAAGGGGGAGGAAAACTTCGAAGGGTTTCTGAAACTCACCCGCGAATATCCTAACTTATATGCTGATATTTCGGCACTGACGCAGGTAAACCGTATGGGAAGTTTGCCGCGCCTGATTAAACATCAGGAATTGGAGGGACGGCTTCTTTATGGCAGCGACATGCCGCTGATTAGTACTGTTATTTCTTCACCGTGTTTCCACAGTTATCGTTTGCATCTCCAAACAGTTTTCAGGATGATGACGTATAAAAACCCATGGGATCGAAACATCGCTTTGAATAAGGCATTGGGGGTAACGGATAAGATGTTGGGCAATAGCGGGGCGTTTTTGAAATTGAGAAAATAGTGATTTTATTTATTTTCTCAATTTAGTGCTCATCTGGCTCTTCGAACATTAATGCCTGATTCAATCTGCAAGATTGAACCAGCAAGGAGCTTTTCTTGTTTGTTACGATATAATAACCATGATAATTGAGTTTCCTTTAGCTCCATTTGATCTCGGTTTTGATTGAATTTTTTCTCCAATTCAAGATATTGTGTATGATTTTTTTCACCAATGTCGGCAAACTTTTTCATTAACCCCAAATATACCTGGCCATCAAGTTTGTTCATTAGCACATTGTATACGACTTCTAATTTTTTATCCCATTTGTCATAAGCTATGGAGTAGCATTTAAATCTTTCAGTCTCAGATGCTGTCTTCCCAATGCAAGCATATAACTCTATGTCAATTTTATGCTTTACCTCTTCAGCAAAAGCTATTGAACAGGTGGTAACAAACAAAGCCAATGCCAACAGAAAATATCCCATCCTTATTTTATAAATCATCTCTTTATCAGTCCAAAGCTTTATCGTTTGTCTATTCCGGAGACATCCATGATAAGAAATGTCAAGAGGAAAACGAAATACTGCCATTTGTCTTATTCCTATCCCAACTAATTGGAACCTCGTTTGTTTTTCTTATGTCTGATGATCCAAAAACTGATTCCAGTTATAATTGCAAGCAGGAAGTACCCTAAAAAATATATATTTATTTCTATAGATATGCCCAAAAATGCATCGAGAATGAGGTAAAGAGGCAAGACAAAAAGCAATATCAATGGTAGAATTATAATATAACCTATCATGCCTGCCTCGTCCATGTCGGCCTTAAGCAGCGCAATACTGTCATCAAACTGACTCTTCAATATGATATTTCTATCTATCAAGCTATTCATTATTTCTCGAAACTCGTCGGCGTTCTTTAATCCGACAAAACTAAAAGCAATACCTTTGCTCCATTTTATCGTATTACCGTCATAGTCCACGATGTCTCGATAATTAATAATCTTGTCTCTGTAGAGATAACGCCGGAAAGTTATACATTGACCAAATCGGATTTCCTTATAAATATAAAGAGGTGCAAGCGCTAATAGAGGAATAGAGATGATGGTTATAAATGTTAAATTAATATCCGTGTAAGGATCTGAAATTACCATGAGAGCAAGGCATCCGGAGAGCACTAAAAAGAAGACGTAGGCAGAAAACACGCCTCGTTCATACTGGGGTTTGAATACGATCTCATTCATTATGTGTGCTTTTTCTCCCAATCATTGACACAAAATATTTCATACAGAAAAAGGTTTTTAATAAAAACCTGCAAACAGGAAATTCCTAAATAGACTCATTATTTCCTCGCTGGAGCAATCATGCTGATTGCTCCGAACGTTAATACTTAATTCAATCTTCAAGATTGAACCGGCAACTGACTAACGCATTTTAACCTTGCGCCAGCATCATCTTCAGTGCCTTGTAATCTGTTTTGCCCGTTCCGAGGACCGGGATCTCTTCTACTTCCCGCAGAATCCGGATATTATGCAACGGGGACAGGCCGGCTTCCTTGATTTTTTGATTGGCTTCTTCCCTGGTAATGGACAGGGTGGTAAACAGTACGATTTCTGGACGCTCGTCCACCGGAGTTGCCTCCACCGCTAAAGCAGGACCATCATTGTCCCCGGTGGAAATATTTGCCAGCAAAGCGTTTTCAATGGCCGGCAGCGAGATCATCTCACCTCCCAGTTTGATGAATCGTTTCTTACGGCCACAGAAGGTCAATACTGACTCGGCATCCTCCTTCACGAAATCACCGGTGTTGTACCAGCGTTTCCCCTCTAAATTATAAAAACCGTCGCCGTTTTTGTTCCCGTAGTAGCCGTTGAAGATATTGGGTCCGCGCACGAGCAGGATTCCCTGCATGCCAATGTCCATCCGGTGATCCGTTTCCGGGTCGATGATGGCGTATTCCATTGACGGCATGACCTGGCCGATGGTTCCGGGTTGTGGATTTTCCACCCGGTTGATACTGACCAGAGGCGAGCATTCGGTGATCCCATAGCCTTCACAAAGTATTGCGGCGGGATTCATCTCTGCCAGGGTCTGATAAGTATGCTCGGGGCATTTTTCCGCGCCGGTGAAAACCAGCTGCAGGCTTTGCAGTTGCTCCTGCGTGGCCGCTTTGAGAATTCCGGTCAGGAAGGTAGGAGTGCCGACGACGGTCGATACTTTGTATTGCTCGATTATCCCGGCCAGAATTGCTGCTTCCGTCGGATTGGCATGATAAACCGTCTTCAGACCGAGGCAGAGGGGCAAAATGATCGTTCCTGTCAGACCGAGAGAATGAAACGGCGGCAGCATTCCAAGAAGTCTGTGATTGTCGGTAAATGAGATAACAGAGGCGAAATCCCGCATATTGGCGACTATGTTGTCGTGAGTCAGCGGAACAGCTTTGGGATGTGACTCCGACCCGCTTGTGAACAGGATAGTTGCAGTTTTCTTTATCCGGACTTTGGCGAGGGAACCTGCCGCAAAGTGTGCCCGCAATGCAGCAAGGATCTTCTTGTGCAGGGGAATCGCAGGTGCAATCTCGTCCAGAAAAAGCCAGTTTGTGTGAATTGCCGACAGATCAACACCTTGACCGGTGAGCTTCCGGTACAGGGTGCGGGCGGTGACGATAGTGGTTACACCGGTCAGGTCCAGCCCGTGCTGGACGTTGCCTACGCCCACTGTCCAGTTCATCATCACCGGGGTCTTGCCGCTGAACAATGCGGTAAGATAAAGTATGCCGGCGCTAACCGACGCAGGCAGCATGATGCCGATGTGTTCGCCCGGTGCTTTTTCCAGAATTGGTTTCAGAACAAATATGGCGGTCAGAACATCGCGGTAAGTCTTTTCTCCGGCCAGTCGGTCAGCGATGATAATTCTATCCGGATGGCGTTTCGCCTTGTCCAGAAAGAGATCGGTAATGCTCTCCTGCTGTTCCAGAGTCAAGCGGCTCATGGAATCTTGAAACCATTTTTCCGGTATAGGTTTTTGTGTTGCGGGGGCGGCATGGAGGATTTGTCCCGCTGCGGCCAGAATGCAGTCCTTTACAGTTGCCAGAACAGAGAGATCATCAACAGGCATGCCGAACTCGCTTTCCATCCAAACGGCAAACTCCATAATGGTCAGGCTGTCTATTCCCAGATCGTTCGCCAACCGGTCTTCATCTTTTACCTGCCTGCCCGCCAGTTCGGTCAACTTATCTCTGACCAGTTGCTTTGTTGCCTCAGGGACACTCGTTATATCGCCGGTAACCGTTTTCTTCTCCGGTTCCGGCAGGACTTGCGGTGTTCGGCCCTGCCACCAGTAATAGGGGATATGGGTGTTGACGGGAATCCGGACATTGTAGAAATTTTCCAGGGTGCTGTTGATCTCCTGACGCCCCTTTAGTCCGGGCAGAACTGTGTCCTCGGTAAGTTCAATTGTTACAATCCGGCGCGGCCCGAAGAAGAGGACGTTGGCCAGGAAGAAACGGATGTACCGGCCAAGATTCTTAAAAAGAGACGGCTCCGAGCCGGCGGCCCAACTGAAGCTGCTTCCCCACAGTCCTGTGGTTCTGACCAGTACGGTTTTGACGCCGGGGACGTTTTCCAAAAGATATTCCACCCCGGAATTTCCAGCCAGATCTTCCCGCGCGCTGCGGCAGAGACGGCCGGAAGGATAGAGCAGAACATTGTCACCGGTCTGCAGGGCGTCGGCCACCTCCCGCAGGGCTTCCTGTATCCTGTCTTTTCCGTCCCGTCCGTTTTTGTTCAAATCGGGGAGGGTAATGGGATGGACAAGCTGTACAATCCAGCGATTGGCGCCGGCATTGGCTTGATCTGCATCGGCCAGTGGACGGGGTTGAAAACCGGGATAAAGGACAGACATCATAATAACCGGATCGATCAGAGCCGGATGATTCGGCAGGAACAGGATGCCGGTTCCCATTGATTTCTTTATCGATGCCAGTCCGTCAACTTCGATCCGGTAACGCAGGCTGAGAAGAAAACGGATTGTATGCACCAGCAATCGGGGAAGCGGATTAAATTGCGGGTCCTTGACTTTATGAATACAAAAGGTGGCCAGCAGTGCAAAACAGCCCAGGGAAGTCATTTCCATGGCCGGTGAAAACATTGCCGCCAGTCCCGTAAAGACTGTGCCGGCCAGCATGATGCAGATAAAGCCGCTGAAATTCACGGTAGCCAGAACTTTGCCTTTATCGGAGTTTGCCGGTCGTACCTGTAGAAAACTGGCCACCGGTATAAGAAAAAGACCTCCAAAAATTCCTGTGCCGGTTAAGGCAACGGCAATCCATGTCAGCCTAATGGAGGTGGGCAGAAGCACGGTTGCTCCAGCCATAAAAAGGCCCGCGCTCATACCCATTGCTGAATGAACCAGCAATCTTGACCACCGCTCCATGGAAACCAGTCTGGCGGCCAGAAACGAACCCACGCAAACTCCGATCATAAGCGCGACGGAGAGCAGGCTGGTGATGGTGCGGGAAAACCCGAGCTGTTGGATACTGATGGTATTGATGGTCAGCACGACGATTGTGGCCAGGAAATAGAAGAAATTATCTGCGAAGAAGGCGATCAGCATTTGTCTGTCGGAACAAATTGAAAACATGTCTTTTAAGGAATTGAGGGGGCCAAACCACGGAAAAGGCTTGTCCTTGGCAGCTGCCGGCCTGTTGTGGATGCCGAAGCCGGCAACAAGGCCTAAAACTGCTACCAGGACGACAATCACTGCTACCAGCAGGGTTCCCGGATCGAAGTTTCCGAAATTAAGGGGGCTTCTATCAAGGGAAAGGCCGGCCGTGGCTATTCCCAGAAGGATCGAGAGTGTTGTGACCAGTTTCAGGATTGCATTAGCTTTCGGTATATAAGCGGTAGGATAGAGTTCGGGAATGGAACCGTTCAGGGCAGGGCTGAAAAACGTGGCCTGCAGCCCCATCAGGAAAAGCATTGCCAGGATGCAGAACCAGTTTGTATAGATTACTCCAACTGCGCCGATCAATGCCGCTGCAAGTTCCAGTGTCTTGGCCCAGATTACCACCTTCTTTTTCGGAAAGCGGTCCGCCAGCCAGCCGGCAGAGGAAGAAAAGATAACGAAGGGCAAGGCAAAAAGTACGGTTGCCGTACCCTGCAGGTGGTTGAGACCGGCAGTAACCGCCATCAACATTGCCGCCTGTTTGAAATAGTTATCGTTAAAAACGCCCATGCAATAGCTTATTGCCATTGCGATAAATTTAGTCCGTGCTGACTCAATCTCCGTTTTTTTATCCGCCATTGAAATAGATTAGACCTCCTGTATCATAGAAAAATTATTCCTTTGAAAAGATCATGCTCACTAAATCGGAGTCTTTAATGCATCGGACGTGCCAGATAAAAACTTAATAATATTTAACCTTTTTCAATAATTCCTTTGTCTGCTTCCTCAGCCGCCTTGACATAATCAATGAGGGGGATAATGGTTTCAAGTTCCTGTCCTATGGGTGGCTGCCGGAGCCAGACATCCTTTTTTGATTTGATCCCAATTTTGGCTATAAGAAAGCTTTGTATATAAGCGATGATCTGTTTGCGATTGAACGATAAGGCTTCTTATTCGTGAAATGCGTTGTCCCATATCCGGGTGGGTGGAGATGTATTGAGGGATTTTTAATCCTGCGTTTTTTTCTTTCATGATCTGAAAAAAGGAAACCATTGTTTCTGGATTAAGATTTGCCGCAATCATCATTTTTATTCCTTCGGCATCCGCTTCTTCTTCATCCCGCCGGCTGTAACTGAGGGTGGCCAAGGTGCGGGTGATTTTCATTCCGTAGAGCATCGATCCGGTTACATCACCAGAGACTGCGGAGAGCATTAAACCGGTAGAAGAATCTTCGATAATCTTCCTGGTCGCATGCCGGTTTCTTATATGCTGCATTTCATGCGCAAGTACTGCTGCCAGATACTCGGGCGATTCCGTTTTTTTCAGAAGGCCGCTGAATACGATAATATTGCCGCCGGGAAGGGCTACGGCGTTAAAGATAGGGGAATTTACCACAAAGACCTTATAATCATAGTAACTGGAACCGGGAGGGCTCAGCCGAGCCACAATTTCTTCAATTGCCTGCTGCAAAGCCTTATCTTTACAGCGGCTTTTTTCGGGTGCCAGGATGTTGAGGGCTGACTGACCCATGCCTTTCTCCCAGGCGAGGGGAACATGCGGTGCAACTGCTACCGCCAGTAAAGGAATTCCCCAAACATAGGTAAAAAAGCCAACGGCAATCAATCCGATAGTTGCATATAAGATCATACGGAACCGGAGACCGCGGAATGCCGGATTGTGAAAGCGTTTTGCCGCTTTGGGCACAAAATGATGCAGGCTTGCCAGAAATTCCTGATTGTCTATGATGAGAACTTCGGGAATGTTACCGACGCGTACAAGTTGAACAGGTTCATTGCCGTAGAAACCCTGTGTCTGCCTTATCTCCTGATATGTCCATAAAAATACGGAGCCGGATTGACTTGAAATTCTTAATCCTGCGTCAAGCAGTTGAATCTCAACGGGCTGTTTATCGCCGGTCTTTCCATCCAGATAATACCCCGTCCAGTTTATTCGGATTGCCAACCTTGCCTCCTTTTATCCCAAGTCAAAATCCAGCGCGAAGAAGTCTCCTACCTCTTCTCCAAATGCGGATGAATCCTGTGCTTCCTGGACAATTTTACTAAAATTAACTTGCCCTTCCAGGGTTAGATTTTCCAGATAATAGCGCATTGTGCGGACTTTTACCCAGGGAGCGCCAAGTCCAAGGGTCAGAATCAGGATCAGCCCGTTGACAAGGTACAGGCCGATAAAGCCGCCGAAAGTAATGGTTGATTTAAATGATGCCGTACTGAAGGACGTATGGTTCCATACGTATTTCTTCTTCGTATAAAAGTACCAAACCAGAGAAAGCATAAACGTGGGGAAAGCGAGAAGTGCAGCAATGATAAAGCTTTTTATCAGGTCTTTTCCTTCCCCGTAGAAGCTGAACTTCTGGTTGCCGAAGTAGCCCTTTTCGATAAGGAAGTCCTGGCAGCGCATTTCAAAATAAGGGAAATAAAATCCGAATGTTAAAATCATCCAGGGTAAGGAACCGAAAAAGATTTTGGCAAATTCCTGCCATTTGCCGCGAAAGGAAAAACGGATGCCGCGCAGGGATGTTCTGCTTAATCGATAACGGCGGGCGCCGACCGTGGCAACCGGGATAAAAAACATAATCAGTAAAGAAGAGGCAAGGCTTCCGGTTATGATCACTGATAACGGCGCTCCGGTCAGGATAGGAACATTTTTCAGAATGTAGAAAGGTATACCGAAAAGTGCAACGGCTTTAATCCAGCCTATCAAAATCTCTTTGCCCATGCCGTGATAAGCCAATCTGTCTCCACAGAAATCAACCTGGCTCCATGTATAGCTGCGGACTCTTGTTTTAGCCCAGAAATAATAAATACCCAGTGTAACAATGATGAGCAGGAGATTTACTATCTGAATGCCGAAGAGTGTTCCGCCGTTTCCCTGGAAAGAAAAACGATAGGTTTTCTTTTCAAGCCTGCTGATGGTTGGTACGTTTTGTACTTGAAGATCATCCATAACTGTAATTTCCTTTCAGTTGATTAATATGATATCTTTTCCACCACTCCCTTTTGGCCGTTAATTCTGACTTTATCTCCGTTCCTGAATAGCTGCAGGGCATTTCGAATGAACATGACAGCAGGCAGGCCAAGTTCCCGGGCGGTGACAGCCCCATGGGATAGGGGGCCTCCCGATTCGGTGATCAGGCCTTTGGCTTTGTAAAAAAGCGGCGTCCAGGAAGGATTTGTTGTCCTTGCCACCAAAATTGTTCCTGCAGGCATGGATGCGAAATCTTCAACACCGCGGACGAGATAGACTTCTCCCTCCACCACGCCGGGGCTGCCGGGAACGCCTTTCAGTGTTCCTTCCTGTGTAGCCGGATCGTCAATACTCCCGCTCAAATCCCAAAGTGGATCTTTCCGGAATGCAGCCAGGTATTCTTCCTTGCGCTTCTTGATAAGCGCCTTCAGCTCATCCGGAAGAATAAAATCGGTCAGACCTTCAATTTCATCTTTTTTCAGGAAAAAGAGGTCGTAGGGGTCTTCCAGGGAACCTCTGGCAATAAATCGATTTCCCAATACACCGATGGTTTTTCTAACCAGCAGATTTAAGCGTGTCGTTTGAAAATGCTCCAGGTCGTCAAGCCAGGTGAAAGTCGTGGTCAACCTCGCAAGTTCGTTGGCGAAATAGCGAAGGTTATCGGGTGTGAGAATCAAAAGTTCTTGGATTGCCGCCAGGCCTGTAATTCTTGTATCAAGTTCTTTCTCTGTGGGATCGGGGCCTTCGGAAGTTGCAGCCAAATGGATGAGGTCAAGGACAACATGAGGAGCTTCGGCCCATGTAGGTTTGTAATAATCAAAAGTCACTTCCCGATGTCCGTAATTCCTGAGGAATCTTTCGAACGATTCAGCAAATTCCTTATAATCGCCTATTTCCGGGAGGGCTGCTTTGCCTCCTTTTTTCAGCAGTTGCAGAAGGCCGGCGTGTTTATTGGCACGTTGCGCCAGTCCATAAATCTCCCTGTTAATTTGGCCTGTTTTCGTTGTGCTGGAGGCAAGAATCTTTCTGACGATGTCCTGGGTTTTAAAGATATCTTTGGTAAGCAGCAGGACAAATTCAAAAAGTGTACGAGTCAGCAGTGTCTGAGTCATGGAAATAGCGATATTGGGTTGGAAATATTCTGTAGCTGTTTTTGAGAGCTCCCGGCAAAAGAGCTGATAATCGTCCATGGTGAAGTCTTCGAAAGTCGCGGAACTCAAGTGGCCGATACTCAAAAGATATACATCCAAATCTCTAATCCAGTACTGGGGAAGATCGACGATCCATTGGAAACGCGCCTGCATCTCCGGTATCTGTTCTTCAAGACGCTGGATGCTGCTCATATCAAGAGGGCGAAAATGGGCCAGCAGCTCAACAGCGTTCTGATTGCCGTAAACATAAGAATCAATGAGAGCAAACCAGGGGCGAGTCGGCAGGGATACCCCCATCATGTTCAATGAATAGTCCAGAGATATATTGAAGGCTTCTTCCACGTAAGACCAGGTGAGGGGAGTTAGCGGTTCGGGGAATCGTTCCGCAGATTCGGCTCTTGTATAATGGGGAGGAATTTTGGTCTGAGGTCTGGCTTGTGTGATATAAATTTCATCGGAAACAATAGCCCATTCGACATCTTGGGGAGCGCCGAAACAATCCTCGATTTCCTTGATAGTCTGGGCGATCCGCTTAATTTGATAGTCTTCAAGACAAGGAACGGCCTGAAAGCCCGCATCGATATGAATACATTTTACTCCGCCGCTTTTATCTGAAACAACCCTTTTTTCTTTTTTTTCGATCCTTCGTTCGCGAATCTCCCCGCTTTTTTTGTCAACAATCCAGGAGTCAGTAACTGCTTCACCGCTTACAATGGATTCACCGAGACCATAGTTGGCTTCGATGAGGATATGAGAAAGGTTTCCCCCGACGGGATCAACGGAAAAAGCGACGCCGGAAACGTCAGGGTCAATCATTTGCTGGATAACCACCGCCATGGAGGTATGCTTTTGATTAAAATGGTTGTGGTTTCTATAAAGCACAGCATGTTTCTGCCAGAGCGAGGCGAAGCAGAATCTTACCTTTTGCCAGATGTCGGAGGCGGCTACATTGAGGTACGTTTCATGCTGTCCGGCAAACGCCGCTTCAGCAAGATCTTCGTAAGTAGAAGAAGAACGGACGGCGAAACGACTCTTCATGCCAAGGGCGGCCAGGAAGTTCAGGATTTTTCCCTCCATAGCCGCTTCTACCGGTGAAGCAATAACTGTTTTCTGCATCGTGAGGCACTGCTCCTCGAGCTTGGCTTCATCTGTATAATCAAAGGAGGGTGGTTCCGGATAATGATCTCTGTAAAAGGATGCTCCGACGACAAACCCGACAGGCACTTTGAATCCAAAGGAAACCAGCTTTTTCAGGTTATGCCCCTTGCCGCCCTCTTCTTCAATACCAAGGATTTTTGAAAAATTGGTCAGGTACATGTATCCTCCTTAATGGCAATGATTTCAGCAGTATCACAATATTGGTTATAGTCTCCCTTTACGGCTTGGAGATTTTGGAACGCGCATTCTCCAATGTAGTAGCAAAGAACAGAGAGGGGAATTCCAACGAGGACATCGATCAGATAGTGGTAACGCAGATAGATAGTGGACAATACCAGAATAATAAAAGGGAGCAGATAGATGTAATAAAATGGACGGTCATGCTCCCGGTAAAATAAAAGAAGAAATAAGCCCACTCCTGCGTGCAGGCTGGGAAATACATCGTAACCGGACGAACCGAAGGCAACCATCATCCGGTTCAGTTCCGTGAACGCGTATCCTTCCAGATTACAGGAATAAGCGCCGGCAAGATGCACAAGCGGTCCCTGGGCGGGGACAATGCTGTATCCTGATATTCCAACAGCATAAAGAGTGAATATCCCGAAGCAGAAACGGCATAATTTATTAAGGTCGGCCTTAAAGGCGTAAAGGATGAAGGTTGAGAAGAGGAAAGCAATGAAAAGCATATAGCCGATACTCATAATCTCCGTAAGGGGTTTGCAGTAAAACTGTTGAGCCCAGATGGAGAGATCTTTACCCACGATCCAGTAGTCAATTTTTGCCAGATGAGAATCGAGTGGATTCTTGCCGAGAAGAGGAATTATATGTCGGATGCTTGTAAAAGCGAAATTCATGAGAATGATATTCCAGAGAAGTCTCACTCTGTTCATTAAAGGCGAGAGGGTTTTGATCCCTTGCCGGATGAATACGGCGTATATGACAAAAACACAGAGATAAGCCAGTATCCAGTTCAAAGCGTGGCCGGCGATCAAGAGCCTGGTTATAATCTGAAGAAAAAGAGCCGCCATGAAGAACTCGTGAAGAAAGATTTTCCCGAAGTAATCGGGTGCCGGCTGCCCGGTGTTCAATTTATAGTCTTGCACCATTCCCGGATCCCTTCCGCCAACTTCAGATGTTTTGCATTGGCTGAGAAAAAGAGGTTAAAAATCTTGATTAAGAAGCATTTCCAGAGGCTGTAAACATATATAGCCGCTGTTGTTGTTGCGAGATAAGAAAGGAAAATTGCAACTCCCACAGAAGCGGGAAAATAAAAATATAAAAATGCCTGATAGAGCACCCATTGCAGGATAATGAGGGGGACAAAAATAATAAGGCGCCAGAGAGTGATTACATTGTCATCATCGGCAATCCTTCGGGAAACAAAATATGCGGCGACTAAAGGAACAAAGTTGAGCAGGAAGGCCGCGGCAATGAGCGGTGTAATTGAAACGGCCAGGGCAATGCCGGAGAATGGGTGGTTAATAAAGACGAGTGGATGGAGCTTGATCCTGGCCGTTGGAATGTCGTCGTAGATATTGATGAATTGTTTGATCAGGATTTCAGGAATGTTTCCCATGGCAACCAGGCGGCAGAACTGAGCATGAGTAAAACGCGGACAGCATTGGGCGGCAAGGGAGGCAAAGGACTCCGCCATGCGCTGTTCTTTTATGTTATCATAATTCACTGTTACATTTAGGAGCATTCTCCTTATTTCTTCCATAAAGGAATTAACGTCCGCAAAGTCTGCCGTTTGGAGGGCTTTTGCCTTGCCTATCTTTATGGAAACAGCGCTTCGAAAGGCCCATCCCTGTTCATAGTGAAGTCCCAAAGGAACCAGGAAAACAGTCTTTTCTTTGCAGACTGAGGCAAGCATATCCCGGTAAAGGTAAAAAATGCCTTTCTTCAAGGGAAGAAGAGTGGGCCCCAGTTTACTTGTGCCTTCGGGAAACATGACCAGAGGGCTATTTCCTTCAACAGAGGTGATGCAGGCTTTTTGCACTTGCAGACGGTTGTATTGCCGTTCTTCATCGTTGCGGGGCTTTCTATAGATGTCGATGTTCCCACCTATTAATATCCTCAGGTAAGGTGAATCCGTAAGATTTTTACCGACGATAAAGATGGCCGATGGAAAGAGCAATTTGATGATGGAACCGTCGATTGCTCCGTTTCTATGATTGGAAACAAGGATAAATGTTCCATCTTCCGGGATGTTATCCAGTCCGGTGACATCGACACAGCGAAAATAGGACTTAACCAATAAACAAATGATAAGGTTGCGGAGAAAAGGTAAAACACGCATTACATTAAAATTGTATTGTCCTTTAAGTTTCTCGACAATCACAAGAAGTTTCGCCGTAATATTCATGCGAATACAGTAATGACTGCCGGTTTCAATTAAGATTTTAAAAAAGGTCTTTTTCTACTCCTCAACTTGTCATTCCAGATTCAACCAGGAATCAATGAAGTAATTAAAAATACTAAATTCCTGATTTTGCAGGAACAACAAAAAAGGTAGTTTTGGCCAGTTTAGCCAGTATTAAACTTTCTGAATTTGTGCCTTTAGATGCATCGGGTATGCCAGGTTAAAACTTAAGATTATTGCGCTGAGCGGAAAGGCAAAGGCAGAAATTACAATAAATCGACGCCCGGCCTAAAACAGCCTATGCCGCCTGCAGCGAAATAACTTTTTGAGATGAAAAACATAATTTACATCGTTTACGGAGAGATAATGATAAACGAAGTTGTGTATTGTAATATATATAATGTCTTGATATAAAGGCGCTGTTTATCATGTTTTCAGAGGAAGATCAGATGAAAAATCAATCCGGGGAAAATCAGGAATTACAGGAAGAAATATCCATTTTAAAACAGAAAATTCAGGATTTGGAACACCTGGCAGCTAGAGGCAAGAAGACGGAAGAAGAAATTGGCATCATTGAGAATCGCCTTTTGAGGACTGAACTATTAACCCTTTCCGGCCATTGGGAATATGATCGGCAGTCAAAACGGGTCCTTGTGTCGGAAGGTTTTCGCCGGATATGCGGCCTGGCCGGTCCAGAATGTACAATTTCTCAAATGCATGAACTCGCACTTCCGGCATACCGCCCCATGCTTGATGAGACGCTGAATGGTCTGATTCAGGAAAAGCGCCCGTATGATGCGGAGTTCAAGATAAAACGGGTCGATACAGGGGAGATTGTCGATATTCACTGTATTGCTGAATACGACAGTCAAAAACAGGTGGCGTCCGGCATTGTTCATGTTGTCACCAAGCACAAACATGTGCACGAAAAACTGCAGGAATCACGCAAAAGATTGGAATATATTATCGAGTTTATTCCCGATGCAATCCTGGCCATTAATCAGAAGGGTATGGTAATTGCCTGGAACCGGGCTATGGAAACCATGACCGGCGTCAAAAAAGAAGATATGCTCGGGAAAGGCAACTACGAATATGCACTGCCCTTCTACGGGGAAAGAAGACCCCTGCTCATTGATTATGCCATGCATCCGGATAGAGAAAATATGGAAAAGCATTATACCGATATTCAGATGGTAGGGGACATACTTATCGGTGAATCCTTTGCACCCGATATCCCTCCCGCCGGTATCCATCAGTATGCGACAGCGACGGTTCTCCGCGACGAAAAGGATGAGGTTATTGCAGCCATAGAGTGTATCCATGATATCACGGAGCGCAAAGAGCTGGCGGAAAGACTAAAACGTGCGGAAAAGATGGAGGCATTGGGCGCTCTTGCCGGTGGTGTGGCCCATGATCTCAATAATGTTCTCGGGGTATTGGTCGGTTATTCGGAACTGCTCGCCGATCAGCTGCCTGTGGACACCATTTTACGAAGATATGCCGACAATATCCTCAAATCCGGCGTCAGGGGAGCGGCGATTATTCAGGATCTGCTGACCCTGGCCAGACGGGGTGTCACCGTTTCGGAAGTGGTCAATCTGAATAAATTGGTCGGCGATTATTTCAAGACCCCGGAATTGGAAAAACTGAAGGAGGATCACCCGGATGTTATAATCAGCACTGACCTCGAAGACGGACTTCTGAACATTAAGGGTTCACCGGTGCATTTAGGCAAGACAATAATGAATCTTATTTCCAATGCCGTAGAAGCGATATCGGGCAGGGGAGAAGTGATTGTCCGGACCGCGAACTGTTACCTGGATCATCCCGTCAAGGGGTACGACGAGATGAATGAAGGAGATTATGCTGTCCTTACGGTTTCCGATACAGGCAGCGGGATTTCTCCTAAAGACATGGGCAAGATATTCGAACCTTTCTATACAAAGAAAGTTATGGGCAGAAGCGGAACAGGGTTGGGACTGGCTGTTGTCTGGGGAACGGTGAAGGATCACAACGGTTACATCGATGTGCAGAGTGAACCGGGTGAAGAAACGATCTTTACCCTCTACTTTCCCGTAACCAGAGAGGAAACCGTGAAAGTGGAAAAATCAGCCTCTCCAGTTGATTATATGGGCAAAGGGGAGTCTATTCTGGTGGTGGATGATGTAAAGGAACAGCGGGAATTGGCCATGAACATGCTGGAGAAACTCGGGTACCAGGTTTCAGCCGTTGCCGGCGGGGAAGAAGCAATTGAATATCTCCAAAGCAGGCAGGCGGATTTGATCGTTCTGGATATGATAATGGAGCCCGGGATGGACGGGATGGAAACCTATCGAAACATTGCCAAAATGAATCCCCATCAGAAAACTATTATTGTCAGTGGTTTTTCAGAGACCGACCGGGTCAAAAATGCCCAGGAAATGGGGGCCGGGGCTTTTATCCGGAAACCATATATTCTGGAGAAAATAGGCCTCGCGGTTAAAAACGAACTGGCAAGAAAAGAGACACTAGCAGTTTAAACAAATCAAAAACGGTAGGGAAGAGTTTCTAAACCCGCCCTACCGCCCGTATAAGCCGATAAACATCAAAAATATTGGACATTGCAAGATATTTAAGCCACAGTATTGGTTGTACTTGTTTGCGCATTCATTCCGGTCAGATCTGCCAACATCTTTAGGAAACTTTGCAGGATGCGACTATATTCGGATGAAGTAGTGCTTGTATCGGATGCCGATGCAGTCGAACTGCTTGAGCTGTCCGTTGAACCGGTGTCCTGCAAGTCCTGTAACAATTGTGAAAAAGAATTCGTTGCACTTGTCAAATCTCCGGACGAGAGGGCTTCTGCCAGCGCTTTAAGATCGCTGTTCAAAGTGCTGGAGCCGTTCGTCGAAGTAGCCGGCATAGCCGAGTCTGTGCTTGAGGATGTACTCTCATCGGGTGGAGGCGGAGGAGGACCTTGCATATGCTGCATAATATTTGCGAAGATACTCTGAGCTTCAGCAAGATCACCTGACGAAAGGGCATTTCCTAAATCATTCATATCCCTGGCCAACGGGTTGGAAGCGGTACCAGTACTGGATGTCGATGATGTCGCAGCGTTTGTGTCATCTGTTGAACTCACGGCTTGAATATCTTGCATTAACTGTGAAAGCGAATTTTGAGCCGTGGAAAGATTGCCCGACTCTAAGGCCTTCAAAAGTACATTTAAATCGGCACCAATTGTATTTGACTTACTGTCACTTGACCCACTTGCTGCCGAGATATCAAAACTTGCTGACTGGCTGCATGATGATGAATTATTTTGTTTGCTTGATGATTGGTAAAGATCGTACATTAAATTGTTTAATGATGTTCCTGATACTGACATAATAACCTCCTTCATGATGGACCTAATAGAAAACAATGTAGTTGCATTATCTTCTTTATTACAACTTACCACATTCATCCGCGAAAGAATTCCTTCATGGCGATGAAATGGGCATTCCACGGATCTACTCACCGGCCATAATGATTGGTCTCCTTTCTAACTTTTGTTAACCATAATGTCTGCTGTCTTTATTCCAATTGTTCATCGGCGCTTTTATTGATTAAGTTCTTTAAACAAACATTAATTCTTTCGTTATTAAGTATTGGTGAAAAATAGTTAAAGTACGTTTTTGACATGTGAAGTAGCAACGGCTGTGCCTCTGGTTGGAACAATCTGGAAAATGAGTATGAATTTACAATTATTTACAAAGCATCAATGGATTTTGGCTATTAAATGTATATTATATGTCGCGTTATATTAATAATTATAAATTTTCTTATTTCTTCCATATTTGAGCCATATTTATGTGTTCTTTTCTAACCTATGAAACGAAAGGGAAAAGTTGTCGTGAAGGAAAAAGGGAAAGAAAGTAATGTAAATAATCGTAGCATGCTGCTTTACATTGCTTCACAAAATGCCGGAAATTAAACAGGTATGTAAATGTCTGGAAGCGGCAAATATTGCCGCTTTGATAATTAAGAGACGAAAATCTTGCCGGAGTCAAAAAAATCATGGAACAGCTTAATGAAATCATTCTTGTAATAGATGATGATCAGGCATTGTGCGAACTGTTGGTTGAATACCTGACCGCCGCAGGTTTTACGGTTGAACTTGCGCATGATGGTGTACAGGGATTGGCTAAGGTGTTGAAAGGGAAGTATAGTCTTATAATACTCGACGTCATGCTGCCGGGCGGGCAAAATGGATTTACTGTTCTGCAAAATATAAGGGCCAAAGCAAACACACCGGTGTTGATGCTGACCGCCCGTGGCGAGGAAGTGGACCGGATAATCGGATTGGAGATGGGAGCGGATGATT
>JBDKUX010000129.1:0-5419 GCA_039679455.1 Smithella sp.
CCGGATAACTTGCTTACGCATTTCGTATTGTGTCTGTGGACTATGTTTACGTGCATCTATCTTTTCCATGCATGCTCTATAGCATATTTTGTAATATTATTTAAATATTTATTTGCCGCGGTAATAATATCCGATTTAGAGATATTTTTGATTATCCCCAAAGGACCGCATATATAAGTTTTAGCGAGTTACTTAAAAAATCTCTTGCAGAAGTCTGGACATTTCAATTTAAAACTTCCGATGTTGATAAATTCTTCAGCAGTGCTTTAAACCAACATGATGCTTTGCTATCCTATGACGAATTTCTGCAAGAGAAGGAACAACAAGCTTGGAAGGTCATCAGTGAAAGAATGGATGTAAGCCCTGAAGAAATCAAAATGGTTGCAGCAGATTTCATAAGAGATGATTTACAAGATATATTTACCAATAATAGGGCAGACATTCGGTCGATGTACGAAAATGGCGGTTACGAAACAGATGAGTCGATTGGAGACATTCTTCTCGATAACCGGCCAATAATATCCAACTTCGCGAATTCGAGCGGAGTTGAGAGTGAAAAAGAAAAAAACGTATCTTACATATTCAATCTCTTGGTAAATTCAAAAGAAGTACGAAATGCTGCTAAAGTATTACCGACAACACAAGAACAACCTGGAAATCTGAAAGAGATATTCACAAAACAACCACCGGAACTGCAACGTAAACAAGCCGCACAACTTGTTAACTACTTCCATAAGGAAACAGGTAGCATATGGCACATCGGATTTGAAGGGAAGGAAACAAGAATCAAACATTTAAACGGTTTTTTATATATTGCCCACTTACTCAATATCCCTAGTGTTTCGATTACATGTATAAATCTTTATCAAGCGGCAACAGGTAAGGCCACGGATGTTGTTATGGTGCCAAGTGCAGCGAGAGGCGAGGGATTGAATATGGATCATAAGGGGCAGAAAATTAACCCACCAGAAATAAAATCAGAATACATAAAACAATATTCAAAATTGAGGAATGAACTTTCTAAAATAGAGGACCTGCCAAGCCACGAACGAACACCAGAAGATACAATGCGGAAAAAGGAAATCGAAAGTGAAATGGAGAAGATAGAGTCGGTACTTAAGGAAAAAAATTTCATTGACCCAAATGCTAAAAAAGCTCAGATCAACATCGGTTTGCGTCTTAAGGATGCTTATGCTGCTATCCGCAAGGCTAAGATGAAAGATTTGGCTGAGCATCTGGAAAAGAACATAAAGCCTGACGGCGCTTTTGGTTTACGTTACATTGGCTCCTGTACTTGGGATATTGCCATTCAATAATTTTTTTTCACTCAAAAAATTATTCTTTAAAAGCCATTGCAAATTATTGTTTGCAGTGGCTTTTTACTTTTTATCTTATGTCATTCTTACCCGCATCTTAGGCACAAAATAAGCTGTCTTATCCACAAAATTAGACTGCATCACCATAATCAAAATAAATCAAAAACGGAGGACAGCAAATGTTAAAAGATTCAAAAATTTTAGAACTCCAAGAGCTTCCACAAACCGGCCTATTGAGGATAAAGCAGGTTCTAAAATTCATACCTGTTTCACGTTCTTCATGGTGGCAAGGCGTTAAAGAAGGTCGTTTCCCGCAGCCTATCAAATTATCTGAAAGGATAACTTGTTGGCGAGCTTCAGATATTCAGGCTCTAGCTGAAGGAGGGTTTACAGACAAATGACTGTTATCGAAGAACTACGGAGAAAGGCTTTATTACTTGACCAGGCTGCTATGCTCCTTAGGCGTGATGCTGAATGGTATGAATCTGAATCGACGCAACTGCGCAATGAAGCGGCGCGAATGGATGCGGAACATGAACTTTTATCCAAAAGCAATAAAAGCAAGATTTTGTAACTTTGGAGAGCCCCTTACATGAATAACGAAGGATGGGTAAAGATGTGGAGAGGGCAATTTTCCCACGAAATTTCAGATCAGAAGCCGTGGTGTGATGGCTATGCATGGACTTTTTTGTATAGTGCCGCAAATCATAAAGATGGAATTGCTAACTTTCGCAACCAATATATTCTCGTGACGCGTGGTCAGTTGCTGACTTCGAAACTCAAGTTACAGGCTATTTTCGGTTGGTCACGACGACGATTGGACTCTTTTTTAAAAGCCCTGGAAATACAAAAAATGTCTACCATCAGAACGACAAACAGATTTATAGTCATAACTATTCAAAATTATGACCTTTATCAATCAAAAGTTGATGAAGGTGAACGAACAGAAGTACCCCTAGACGTACAAACAGGTGACGAACAGGTTACCACAATCAAAAAAATTAATAAGAAGATAAGAAGTAAAGAAACCCCTGTGGATTTTTCTTCTAAAATATCCGAACGGCAGGGAAGATATCCCGATCAGGATTTAATCAATCAGGCTTTTCAAGCCATTCAATCAACCCGAAGATCAAACAGTATTGCCGATAGTGTGAAGTTAAACATCCTTCAGGCATGGGAACGATACCCGGTTGAATCGGTCCTGGCAGGAATTCGGGTCTACCTTTCAAAGAATTATGCTGCCGAGGGGAAAAAAGAAAACTATCTTCTGGCAATTATCCATGGGAACGCAAACCAGAAATCGACAACCAGTAGTACCGCCGAAACAAGAAGTATTTTTCCAGAACCGCAGGTTTTTTCCTGTCAACGTTGTGGTATGCGAATCATTGTCAAGGCTGACCGCACGGAAGATGGATGCGTTTACTGCCAGAATGAATTCAACGAGGTACGAGCATGAACGATTTTCGGATACCGCCAAACAATCTTGATGCGGAACGGGCTGTCATTGGAGCCCTTATGCTGGATAACAGCTCATTAAACGAGGTTTTGTCTGTTTTATCCACAGATGGCCAAGACTTTTATCATACTGCGCATCGCACGATTTTTCAGATAATCGCAGGGCTTATTGATAAAGGCAGCGTTGCCGGCCTTGTGACAATCTGCGAAGAGCTAAAAAATAATGGAACTTTGGACAAAGTTGGCGGCGCAACATATATCGCAGATATTGCCGACAATGCTGTTTCAGCAGCAAATGTCCGGCATTATGCGGCAATCGTAAGAAACAAATCAGTAGAGCGTCAACTTCTCACAGAATTTCAACGCATGGTTGATTTGGTTTATTCACCTGGCGACGACACACAGGCCAAAATAGATGAGGCAGGCCGTACAATTTTAGCTCTTAAACTAGACACTACCAAAAATACAATTTGTACTGCACGGGATATCGCCAAACAAACATTTAATAATATTGAATATTACCATGAACAAGGCGGCGGCTCAATTACTGGAATTTCAACAGGACTGCATGATTTTGACTCTATTACTGCAGGTCTTCATGGCGGTGACTTGATCATTATCGCCGCTCGGCCCGGTATGGGCAAAACAGCCTTGGCCTTAAATATAGCAGCCCATGCTTCCTTGGAAAACCATGTTCCTACACTTATTTTTTCCCTCGAAATGTCCGCACAAAGTAACATGATGCGGATCTTTGCAAGACAAACAGGAATAGACAGTCGCCAACTACAGCGAGGATTCGTCAAAAAGAATCAATGGCAAAGCCTCACGGCCACTGTTTCCCGGATTGCAGACAGTCCGCTCTTTATAGACGACAAGGTAGATCAGACACCCACGGAAATTCGGGCAAAAGCGCGACGCCTCAAGGCAGAACACGGGTTAGGGTTAATAATTATCGATTATATTCAGCTTGTTCATATTTCCGGACGACACGATTCACGAGAGCAGGCCGTTGCGGAAATCAGCCGGACCCTTAAAGCAATTGCGCGGGAATTAGATATTCCGGTCATTGGCCTTTCGCAGCTAAACCGCCAAGTTGATGGTCGGTCAAACAGGCGTCCCTTGCTGTCTGATCTGCGGGAATCAGGCGCCATTGAACAGGATGCGGATATTGTCGCACTTATTTACCGTGATGATGTCTACAACAAATCGGAAGATAATCCGGAAAAAGGAATTGCGGAAATTGATATTGCCAAACACCGGAACGGAGCAACGGGAATAATCAAAGTGCGTTTTGACGCAAGGACGCAAGAGTTTCAGAACTTAAGAATTTAAGGCAGCTATTGAAATAGAGTGGAATTAAAACTGAAACGAAATCGAACAGATTAGAGGTAGTCAAATGGCATTAAATAATCGGCAAATCAAAGCAATCCCGGTTTTTATAAGCTGCGATAGTATGGAAGATGCGGCGCGACAGATCGGTATTACAAAAGGTACTTTATACCAATGGTTAAAACAGGATGAATTCGTCAAAGAAGTGCAAACCGCGAGGAAGAAACTTCTCGATAAGGCAATGAATAAACTGACGAATGTTTCTATGAAGGCGGTTAATACTTTGGAAAAGTTGCTGGATGCCGAGTCCGAGGCTGTCCGAAGAGCGGCGGCAAACGACATTTTAGGCCATGCCTTGAAGCATAGGGAACTTTCGGAAATTGAAGATAGACTTGAGAGTGTTGAGAAAATCGTTATGGAAAGGAGAACTTACAAGTGAAGCGCAATATTATGAAGCGAATCGAACTCTTGGAAAAAGTAACGTCAATCAATAGTGTACCGGAAAAGGACAGAGTTATTGCGATCACATATCCCGATGGCGACAAAGAAGAGTTCAACCGTAAATTGCATATACGCTTGGCGCAATTACAGAAAAAGTACGGGCTGGGCATCAAAAAAGATGATTTCCTTGTGATCGGAATCCGGCAATTATTCAGCAAAAAAACAGAGGAGGAACGGATATGAACAACCTTAAAAAGCGTATAGATCGGGTAGAGAAGATAATAGATCAAGAACAGCAGGGGCTGCTAACCGCAGATGATATAAGACTCGTTTTGTCTTGTTTGCCGCCAGATTTTGAACGCAAGGTTCGGGCGGAATTAAGCCGCATAGCCGTCTCGCGGCCGGAGCCAATGGGCAAAAAATATCAAAGATCTTATGCGAACCCTGACGATAGCGGTTTGTACGGTAAAACTCTGGAAAATCTGTTAGCGGTCATGCCCGACGATGAAAGCCGAGGAAAATTGAATGCAAAATTAGCCCAACTTTTGCGGTTAAAAAATGACAAAGGTTTGATATCAGGTACTTGCGATTAAAATCAGTCGATTTTCTGCACTACATTTTCGATTATTTTCGGTCGGTTAGGCAACGGTAACTTCATTCTTTGGCGCAATACTTTCAATTCCTACGGACTGGGTGATAAAACTCTCAATGTGATTTGTTTATTCTGTGCTGGCAAAAGAACATAGAGGTATCGAATTGCCTCAAATAAAATGTTACCGAAAGGGTGGATAAAAAAGGTACGTTGACTCATAAACCGATGTTACCGGAAAGAGATTCGGAAACGGAGGTTTGACATATGAGTCCTCAGGCCAAGGAAG
>JBDKUX010000130.1:0-3016 GCA_039679455.1 Smithella sp.
ATAACTTGCTTACGCATTTCGTATTGTGTCTGTGGACTATGTTTACGTGCATCTATCTTTTCCATGCATGCTCTATAGCATATTTTGTAATATTATTTAAATATTTATTTGCCGCGGTAATAATTAAGCCATGTCCTGAAGAGTGATAAAGGGGATGATAAAGGGGACGGTTCTCTTTTATTAAATAAAAGCATTAAAGAGAACCGTCCCCTTTAAGGAAAATGTGATTGAACTGATTTTATCAGCTCAGTCTCCCGGCCGCCTCTTTAATACCCTCAGCCTCTTTGACAAGAGATTCTATTCGGGCTGTCTTTTCGTCGAGGCTCGACAACGGATCCTGTAAATAATGCTGTATCTCCAAAAATAGTTTTTCAAAGATTTGCTTGATTTCCTGATCCAGTCGATTGCGAAACTCCTCTCGCGAATTTGCCAGCCGCCTTGCAAAGTCCCGCAGGATGTTTGACCGCTTCCAGAGTAGTGTTACAGCCACAAGTCCGGCGCCGGCCAGAGCCAGGATGCCGCCCGTTATGTCAAAAACCATGAGATGCGTAGCAAAAGCAAGCACTGCCCCCAGGGCGGCGATGCCTCCGCCGGCCAGCGTCAGGGTGCCAAGATCAGAACCCTGAATGGCTTTGTCATCAACTATGTCTGAAATCCTGAGGCCGCTCAATTGTCGCTGCAGACGATCAAGAATGTCCGTCCGGTCGGAGGCCAGCGACAGACTCTCCCTGTTCTGATTTTCCTGCCGATGCTTAACAGCTTCGGTCAATTCATCAAACATCGACTTAATCTCATCGGACAGGTCCTTGGCCCCCCTTATGGATTCCGCAGAAATTTCTTCCTTTGCCGCGCTTTCAAACTGCGTTTGCAGTTCATTCATCCATGTCTTTACATCCTTGTCACGAATGATCGGAATTGCCCGGCGGAGAATGGTCCCGACACTCAACCCTTCCGCGAAATCTCTTTCGAGTCGGGAAGACAGTCTGTCATAGGAAACGCACAGGCTGTCTACTACCAGTCGCCGGAGAGAGTTCGCCTTCTCCCGGCGTGCTTCCACCCTGGAAAGCAGCGCCTGGTAAAACACCCTGTCCTCCCCTATCGCCGACTGTTCCCGGCGCAGACCGGCGAGCAATTTACCGGCGATATTGCCGACGGTCTCCCTCGTACCATCAACTTTCATTCGCCAAACTTCACCGCTTTCCACAGCGCTGCTCAGAAATTGACGAAATTTCGTAAATCCGCTGTCCGAGGCGCCTTCCAATTCCAGCTTTGCCGACACGCTGAATACAACCGGATTTTGTATATTCCGTTCATGCGCATACTGTCTCACCCGTTCTTCGTTGGTAGCCAGTTCTTCTTTTGTCGCGAGATCGGCTTGCTGCAGGACAAATACTGTCTTGCGGCGCCAATCCTTCCGGATGATATCCAGTAGTTCCCAGGCACTACCCGTATAGGGATTCTTGGCCGGAAATACAAAGACAACGAGATCGCTCCTTGGAATGTAATTTTCCGTTATTGTCTGGTGATTACGGATAACAGAGTTCGTGCCCGGTGTGTCGACAATAGAAATTTCCTTTAATACTGTTTTCGGCAATGTGACTCTTTCCCAATGATCTCCCAGGTTCGTCTTTGTTCGTTGGGTTCCATAGACTAATTCCTGTATCACAACAGTGCACGGGTCGGGCGCCACTTCGCAAATTTCTTCGCCGAGAAGGGCATTGACAAAACTGCTTTTGCCGGATTTGACCTCTCCGACGATAACAAAGAGTGCCGCTGACTGCAGATGCTCCAGCCGGTCCCGGATTATTCCGGTCGCTTCATTGTCTACAGACTTTTCCGTCAGCAACAGGCACCGCCGGAGAATTTCTCGCATAGAATCATATTGTGTCTTCAGTTCAGGACTAAGAACCGGCTGTGTCATCTGGTTCCTCCATATTGTCATTAAGGATTTGTTCAATGGCGAGGCGATAAGACAAGATCCCGAAAATCCGCGGGCTCTTGTCCATTCGAAGGATTATGCTTTTTTGTCGTCCTTGCCTGCGGATCCCAGGTGAGCTCGCGCCGACTCCACAACCTTTTCCGCATCAGATTTAACTTTTTCCAGTTTAGCCTCGGCCTGTCCCGCCAGTTCCCTGGCTTTTTCCTGTGCCTCCGCGGCCATGGTCCTGGCTTTCTCGGTCAGTCCCTGCACGGCATCGGGAATGCCGTCGTTATCCTTGTCCAGAGATTCACGCGCCTCTTTAATCCTGGCTTCGGCCTTTTCCTTCAGGTCTTCGGCCGTATCCTTTACCTGATCGACAATTTTTTTGAAATCCATGATTTTCTCCTCCTGCTTGATATGAATTTCTTTTTTTTACAGCAAAAGTCAATAAGATTTCAGACTGTTTTTGTAAACCACGTCTGGCTTTTCAGGCCATTTGAGCGATCCTCTCACCAAGTTGCGACGAATGCAGTTTGTATAGTTATTTTACTACTCCCCTTTCACTTTGTTTTCAAGATGCTAATGTAATATCGTCACTTATTTGCCGGTTACCCGTATCATCGGTGTAACCTCCAAGCTTCAAGGTAACCTGCGGGTAGGCTTTTATGATCTCGGCAATATTTTTCAGCTGCTCCATGGAAGAAGGTTCGAGATTGGCGCTTCCCGTTTCAAACTCCAGACGATCAAAGGTAAACCAGGTCTTTTTGTCAACGGGGGGAACGCTGCAGGTTTTAAACAGAAAGAACAGGACGGCAGCAACAATAAGAAGCGGAAGCAACCATTTCCAAAAAGATGATCCTTTCTGAACTGGTTGGGAAACAACTCCTGACAAAAACATCAGATTGAAAATCTTAATGTTCGCTTGAATTATTTTAAGAATTATGTAAATTTACAAACATTAATATATGTAGTCGTCCCTGAAAAAGTCTCAACATATTGATATTATTACTTTACTAGCTAATATTAACATGCTATAATTGCCGAAAAATTGGGAAAAGGAGCCAAAACCCGGCAAAATATATGAGACCGAAAGAC
>JBDKUX010000131.1:0-16361 GCA_039679455.1 Smithella sp.
GTCTTTCGGTCTCATATATTTTGCCGGGTTTTGGCTCCTTTTCCCAATTTTTCGGCAATTATAGCATGTTAATATTAGCTAGTAAAGTAATAATATCAATATGTTGAGACTTTTTCAGGGACGACTAATTATCCGCGTGTTTCTTTCTTGATCAAGGATTGTCGTCATTCATGAACACTTGCGGCAGAAACATTGTTAAAATACAACAAGCCACTTGAATTCTTTCCGTGGCAACAACACAGATTATTTCGTTTTTTACTTCCCCGTATTTATGTATCAAAACATTTCGCTGCCTGATAATATTTTTCCAAAGAAAATTAGGAACGGTTCTATTTAATCTCGTCCCTAATTTTATTCTTCTGTTTCGTCTGTTATCACATCCGCTTCCTCGCCGCCACTGCCGTCGTCATCTTTGTCGTCGGCTTCCTGGGTTGTCCGGGCCACGCCGACGAGTTTTTCTTCTTCGTCAAGTTCAATCAATTTAACACCTTGAGTGACGCGGTGATTTATCGGTATTTCCTGTACCTTGAGGCGGATCACTTTTCCGCTGTTGCTGATCAGCATAATATTTTCTTCACCCATGACCTGCAATACACCGGAAACGTTTCCCACTTTGGGAACAGTTTTTAAATTCATCGTTCCCTTGCCGCCGCGGGTTTGCACCCGGTACTCTTCGATGGGCGTGCATTTGCCGAAGCCATGTTCGGAAACAGTCAGCATGAAAGTACCGTTGGCGGGTATCTCCACGCCGATTACATCGTCGCCTTTATCCAGGTTGATACCGCGTACGCCGCGGGCTGTCCTGCCCATGTCACGGACATCATCTTCCTTGAAACGAATAGCCATCCCGAGGCGGGTGGCCAGGAAGATGTCCTGATTGCCCATCGTCAGATGAACATCAACCAGCTCATCACCTTCGTCAATCGAAACGGCAATGATGCCTCCCGAACGCGGATTGGAATATGCGGTCAGATCGGTCTTCTTAATAATGCCTTTTTTCGTAACCATAACAACGAATTTATCGGCGGAAAACTCGCGCACCGGCAGAGTTGCGCTCACACGTTCCCCCGAAGCCAGGTTTAACAGGTTAACAATTGCCTTGCCTTTAGCGGCGCGACCCGCCTGCGGCAACTGATAAACTTTCAGCCAGTGTACTTTTCCCGTATTGGTAAAAATAAGCAGGTAGTGATGCGTTGAAGCAATAAAGATTTTTTCCACAAAATCTTCTTCCTTGGTGCCCATACCCATTTTGCCGCGCCCGCCACGATGCTGACTCTTGTAAAGGCTGACCGGGTTGCGTTTAATATAGCCGGAATGAGAGATGGTAACCACCATATCTTCTTCCACAATCATATCTTCGATGTTGATATCTTCCGAGCTCGCCACAATTTCCGTCCGGCGCTCATCGCCATAACGGCTTTTGATTTCGAGAAGCTCATCAATGATTACTTGCAGCACTTTTTGCGGATCAGCCAGAATATCGGCCAGTTTCGCAATCAATGCCGTCACTTCGGCGTACTCGGCATCAATTTTTTCCCGTTCCAGACCGGTCAGGCGTTGCAGACGCATTTCCAGAATCGCCTTGGCCTGAATTTCCGATAATTTAAACTGTGCACATAACGCCACCGCCGCTTCGGCTGCGTTTTTCGATGCCTTGATAACTTTGATTATTTCATCGATATTATTCAAGGCGATAATATAGCCTTCTAAAATGTGCGCTCGTTCTTTGGCGCGGGCCAATTCAAACTGCGTGCGGCGAATCACCACTTCCTGCCGGAAGGCAACAAATTTCTCGAGAACTTCTTTAAGATTAAAAACCTGCGGACGTCCTTCGGAAATTGCCAGCATATTAATACCAAAGGATATTTCCATTTGCGTGAATTTATAAAGCTGATTAAGAACGACCGCGGAATTCTCATCACGCTTGAGATCAATGACCACGCGGATACCTTCACGGTCCGATTCGTCCCGTAAATCCGAAATACCGCCGATTTTCTTATCGCGCACCAGTTCGGCTATTTTTTCGATCAGCGAGGCCTTGTTGACCTGATACGGCAATTCGGTCACAACAATCGTTTCCCTGTCGTTGCGGGCATTCTTTTCAATCAGCGCCCGCGCCCGGACACGAATAATGCCGCGGCCTGTTTTGTAAGCGGATAAAATTCCTTCGCGACCGTTGATAAAGCCGGCTGTCGGAAAATCCGGACCGGGTATATGACGCATCAGTTGCTCAATGGGAATTTCCGGATTATTAATAAGGGCAATGGTGCCGCTGATGATTTCCGTTAGATTGTGGGGCGGAATATTGGTCGCCATACCGACGGCGATACCCGACGTTCCGTTCAACAGTAAAAGTGGAAGGCGCGTCGCTAGAATCGACGGCTCCTGCAGTGACTCATCGTAGTTGGGAACAAAATCGACCGTATTTTTTTCCAGGTCGGCCATTACTTCATCGGCAATTCGCGCGAGACGGCTTTCCGTGTAACGCATGGCCGCGGGCGGATCACCGTCAATCGAACCGAAGTTACCCTGTCCATCGATCAGCATGTAGCGCAAAGAAAAATCCTGCGCCATACGCACCAGCGTGTCATAAATGGCCGCATCGCCGTGCGGATGATATTTACCCATGATATCGCCGACAATGCGGGCGCATTTCTTGTATGGTTTATTGTGGCGGTAGCCCATTTCATACATGGCATACAATATCCGACGGTGGACCGGTTTGAGGCCGTCACGGACATCGGGAAGCGCCCGACCGATGATGACGCTCATGGAGTAGTCCATGTAGGATTGTCTCATTTCATCTTCTATATTCACCAGGGTTAGCTTTTGGTGGATATCTCGTTCCATTGTGTTTCTTCCTCTCTAAAACAGCATATATAAAGTTCTATTCGATAGAACAGCCGGTATAATTTTTTTATTCTGGCTGGATTTTAAATGTCTAAATTGCTGACATTCATGGCATTTTGGAAAATAAATTCGCGGCGCGGCTCCACCTGATCGCCCATGAGTGTGGTAAATATTTCGTCGGCTACAACTGCATCTTCGACACTCACTTGCAGAAGAGTTCGCTTTTCGGGATTCATTGTAGTTTCCCAGAGCTGCTCCGGATTCATTTCACCAAGACCCTTATAGCGCTGTACAGTCATGCCTTTTTTACCCAGATTGACAATGTGATCCACCAGGGCTTTGGCGCTATCCAAAATTACCGGTGTGGATGATTCATCTCCGATGTCTCGATAAGGAGCTTCTCCGATAATCGACACCTGAGATAACAGGGATCTTATTTCCGTAAATTGCGGTGTGCGAAAAGTTTCTCTGTCCATACACATGGCATGGGTTTGACCGCTTTTCTTCAAGCTGAAGACAATTTTAAATCCGCCATGATCCTGATCAGTGTCTATTTGAAAATTGGCCAGACTAGCGCCGATAACGCCGACTGTTCTGGCGGCAATAGGCAAAAGCAGTTTATCATCCTTGAAACTTTCATCGGCTAAAGTAGGATCTCCGGCCAGGATACGGATTATCTGCCTGTCGCGTCCTTCCCTTTCAAAGCGATCAATCAAGTCCTCAATCCGCATCACTTTTTTAATCAGGATGAGTAATTTATTGCCGGTCGCCGGGAAGGGAGTACCGTCGCCCATTGCCAGTTTGACCTTCTCCACTCCATTTTCGAGAATATAATTTCTCATGCTGTCTTCGTTTTGAATATACAGTTCTTTTTTCTTGTCCACCACTTTATAAAGCGGAGGCTGAGCGATAAATAAATAACCTCTTTCGATCAACTCCCTCATCTGGCGGAAGAAGAACGTTAAAAGCAGTGTGCGGATGTGAGCGCCGTCCACGTCCGCATCGGTCATGATAATGACTTTATGATAACGCAATTTACTGATATCATAATCGTCGGCGCCAATGCCTGCTCCGAAAGCCGTCACCATCGTTTTTATTTCTTCATTTTGCAGCATTTTATCAAAACGGGCTTTTTCTACATTGAGAACTTTACCGCGCAGAGGCAGAATAGCCTGGTTTTTGCGGTCACGCCCCTGTTTGGCGGAACCACCGGCGGAATCTCCCTCCACCAGATAAATTTCACTCAGCGCCGGATCTTTTTCCTGACAGTCAGCCAGTTTTCCCGGCAGGGCTCCGACTTCCAGCGCGCTTTTGCGCCGTGTCAACTCCCGGGCACGACGAGCCGCTTCCCGGGCTCGAGCCGCTTCCATGCATTTATTCAGTATTTGTTTGGCAATAGATGGATTTTCTTCCAGATAAGTGCCGATTTTTTCGTAAATAATCCCTTCCACCAGGCCGCGCACTTCGCTGTTGCCGAGTTTTGTTTTTGTTTGACCTTCAAACTGCGGATTTTTCACTTTAACACTGATCACACAAGCCAGACCTTCACGTAAATCTTCACCACGCAATGATTCTTTGCCATCTTTGATTACTTTGTTATTAGTGGCGTAATTATTAAAAACACGGGTCAACGCCGAGCGGAAGCCTATCAGATGTGTTCCCCCCTCGGTTGTATTAATACTATTGGCAAAGGCAAAAATGTTTTCCAGGTAGGTTTCGTTATATTGCAGGGCAACTTCGACGGAGCAATCTTCTTTTGCACCGGTTACGTAAATTGGGTCTTTATGCAAAACTTTTTTATTGCGGTTGATATATTCCACGAAAGAAATAATTCCGCCTTTGTAGAAAAATTCACTGCTCTTATCAGTCCGCTCATCGGTTAATATTATTTTAATCCCAGAATTAAGGAAGGCCAACTCACGTAAACGATTGGCAATAATATCAAAGCTGTATTCCGTCTCTTCAAAGATTTCATCATCCGGCAAAAATGTTACTTTTGTTCCTTTACCCCTTGTTTTACCAATAATTTCCAAAGGACCGTTGGGCACGCCACGGGTATATGTCTGCACATAGGCATTACCATCCCGTCGTACTTCCAGCTCGCAAGTTTTGGAAAGCGCATTAACAACCGAAACTCCGACACCGTGCAAACCGCCGGAAATTTTATAAGAATCATTGGAAAATTTACCGCCGGCATGCAGTTTAGTCATAACTACTTCTGCCGCCGATACTCCTTCGGTTTTATGAATATCCACCGGTATGCCACGACCGTTGTCTTCGACGACGATACTGTTATCCACCCTGATTTTTACCGAAATCGTGTCACAATAACCACCGGCGGCCTCATCGATACTGTTGTCCACAACTTCATAAACGAGATGATGTAACCCTTCTTTACCGGTCGAACCAATATACATGGCCGGTCTGATCCTAACCGCCTCCAGACCTTCCAGTACTTTTATACTATCTGCATCATACTTATGTGTCATAACTGCTATTTAACTCCCTGTACTTCTAAAACTATACATCTCAAGCATTAATTTTTTATCTAAATCTTTAAAGGCATCACAATGCACAAAAAGTTATCGTTTTCCGCGGGCTTGATCACCGAAGGCTTTAACCCGCGGGCCACTTCAAACAAAATATTTTCCGTATTAATTACCGAGATAGCATCGATTAAGTAATTGACGTTAAAACCGACATCTATATCTTCACCGGTGTAATCGATATCTATTTCCTCCATGGCCTCACCGACATCAAGGTTGGTCGAATTTAAAACCATTTTTCCCGAGGAAAACGATAAAATAACTCCGTTATAGCGCTCCGATGAGACAACGTTCATTCTCCTTAAGGCATGCAGGAATGATTCTCTGTTTAAAACCACGCCGATTCCCTGTTCGGAAGGAAGAACTCTTTTGTAATCCGGATAATCCGCATCGACCAAACTGACTTTCAAAACAGTATTGGCTGTTTTCACAATCAGCATATTTTTACTCAGCCCTATTTCCACGTTTTCATTTTCATCAATAATTTTCCTTATTTCCATTAAACCTTTGCGCGGAATAATTATTCCTTTAGCTATTTCATCTCCAAAATCAACAAATTCCCCTTTAGCCAAAGCCAGCCTGTGACTGTCGGTCGCCACCATTCTCAAAATATGCTTTCCATCGTCCAATCCGGCTTCCAGAAAAACGCCGTTTAAATTTTTTCTCATCTCGTCGGCCGCCATGGCGAATGAGGTTTTACTGATCAAATCTTTTAAGACAATTCCCTGCACACTATAGAATTTCACATCGTCATCACCGGCAACACTGGGAAAATCATCCGCCGGCAGGCCGGGAATTTTATAAACCGCTCTCTCGCAGGATATTTTTATAACATTATTATTTTTAGTAAAATTAATTACTTCACCCTGGATTTCCCGGACCATTTCATAAAGTTTTTTCGCCGAAAGGGTTATCTCTCCCGTTTCTGCAACTTCGGCATCATAATTGGAAATTAAACTTATTTCTCTGTCCGTGGCTATAATTTTGAGCTTGTTGTCTTCCGTTGTTAAAAGAACGTTATTCAAAATAGGCATTGTTGTCTTTTTTTCGACGATTCCCAATGTTTTTTGAATACCATCAAGAAAGGTGTTTCTATTTATCTTCAACTCCATACCTTCCCCCTGTGTTTTATTAATTCTTAATTTTTTATATATATATAAAATTAATATTAGTAATATATGCTTGTTGATATGTTCATTAATTTAATATCAGTAATTATTTTAACATCATATATTAAATTCACTTGTGGATAGACTAAATAAAAAATTATTAATTATTGTTGATTAAATTGTCTTCTATTTCCCGGAGCAAATTTTTCAACTTGGAATCCGTTTCCATAGCTTTAATTATTTTATTATTGGCGTAAATTACCGTTGAATGATCGCGCCCTCCTATTTTCTCGCCGATGTCCGGAAAGGAACAACCAGTTAATTTTCGGGCCAGATACATAGCAATCTGCCTGGCGAAGACCATGTTTTTGTTCTTGTTGTGGGCTTTGATGTCGGATACTTTTATATTTAATTTTCCGGCGACTATCTTTATTATTTCGTCGATGTTTATTTCCTGTTTTTCATTATGTTTCAGTAATTTACTTAAAACTTCCTTGACCAGATTAAGGTCGATTTCTCTGCCTGTCAGAGAGGAATAAGCGCAGGTTCTAACTAGAAAACCTTCCAGTTCCCGAATGTTGGATTCCACATGGGAGGCGATGTAGTGGGCGACGTTGTTCGGCAAAGCAATTTTATTTTCCTGCATCTTCTTTTCGATAATGGCGATTTTTGTTTCTATTTCCGGGGGTTGAATATCGGCAATCAATCCCCACTCGAAGCGGGATCGCAACCTTCCTTCCAGGTTAGGAATGTCTTTGGGAAATTTATCGCTGGTGACGACTATTTGCTTGCCCGAGTCATGCAGCGTGTTAAAAGTGTGGAAAAATTCTTCCTGGGTCCTTTCCTTTCCGGCCAGAAAATGAATGTCATCAATAAGCAGACAGCCGATATTTCGATACTTTTCTCGAAATTGAGGCATCCGGTCGTAACGTATGGAGTTGATCATTTCATTCATAAATTCTTCCGCCGATACATACATTACCTGGAGGCTGGGATGCGCTGATGCAGTTAACAGGCCGATTGCATTAAGCAAATGAGTTTTACCCAAACCGGAACCGCCGTAAAGAAAAAGAGGATTGTAATTTTTGGCCGGCTGCTTGGCGACGGCAATTGATGCGGCATGGGCAAACTGGTTGCAAGGACCAACAACGAACCGGTCGAACGTATAATTAATGTTTAAAGGTGAGGAATTACTGCTTCGTACACTGACCGGCGGCGGAGTGTTAGCAACATCGCCGCGCTCATGATTTGCATCCTTTAAATTTAATTTTTTTTCTTTATCTTTGGACAGGACAAATTCAACGTCCAGTTCAATACCGACAACACTTTCCAAAGAATTTTTTATTACCGGGAAATAATTATCTAAAAGCCAGTCTTTAAAAAACTTATTGGGGACGGCAAGGCGCACACACTTGTCCTCCAGTTCGATAATTTTTATCGGCTTTATCCAAGTGTCAAAATTTTGTTTATTTAATTTTTCTTGAATAACTTTAGTAGCTTTATCCCAAATCGTTTCCACTTAACAACCTTTTATAAACAATCCTATCAACAGGTGTTGATAAGTTATTGAAATTAAAATTATGACAGACCGTCCAGGATTAAACCGGCCAGACGATTCAATTCATCCATGGATTTAAAACTGACTTCGATCGCTCCTTTATTGGAGCCGCCCTTGATCTGCACTTTCGCCATAAGTTTCGCTGTCAGTGCTCTTTCCAGATCAGCTAAGAAACGATCTCTGGTGACAGGTTTTTTTTCCTGTTGTTTTGATTTGCTGCTTTGGATTAATTTCTCTGTTTCCCGGACGTTTAATCCCTTTTTTAAAATTAAATCCAGAACTTTATTTTGTTCATCAGTTAACGCCAGGGAAAGCAGCGAACGCGCATGGCCGGATGTAATCTTTTTTTCCACTAAAGCCGTCTTTGCTTTATCCGGCAATTTTAAAAGCCGGACAGTGTTGGCTATAGTCGAACGGTCTTTGCCGACCCGTGAGGAAATGTCCTCCTGAGAAAGATCGAAAGTTTCCATTAATGTTACATAAGCGCTTGCTTCCTCCAGGGGATTCAGTTCTTCGCGCTGGATATTTTCGATGAGCGACATTTCCGCTGCTTCCATATCCGTGGCGTCGCGAACAACGATCGGTACATCTTTCAGTCCCGCCGCCTGAGCTGCCCGCCACCGGCGCTCACCGGCGATAATTTCATAACCTTTATCCTGCTTGCGGACGACGATCGGTTGAATGACGCCGCTTTTTTTTATCGAAGCAATAAGCTGTTTCTGATCATGCTCATGAAAATTTTTACGTGGTTGATAACGATTAGGGCGCAATTCTTCGATACCGCATACGGTCAAAGGAGTTTTATTGCTGAGATCATTAAGCAAATCCGGAAACATGGCACCAAGCCCTTTACCCAGTGCGTTTTTCTGCGCCATTTACAAACCCCCTTGGATTATTTCCCTCGCCAGCTCCATATAAGCCAATGCTCCGCGCGATTTGATGTCATAAAGAATAATAGGCAAACCGTGGCTGGGGCTTTCCGAAAGCCGGACGTTGCGAGGTATTACAGTTTTAAAAACTTTGTCGCCAAAATGTTTGCGGACGTCTTCGCTGACCCGGTGGGCCAGTGAATTGCGTGCATCAAACATGGTCAGCAGTATGCCGCCCAGAGACAACTGCGGATTCAAACGCGCCTTTACCAGCTTCACGGTATTGAGCAAGTATCCCAACCCCTCCATTGCGAAATACTCACACTGCAACGGAACGATTATACGATCGGAAGCAACAAGGGCATTGATCGTCATCACACCCAGCGACGGCGGACAGTCAATTATTATATATTCGTAATTCCTGTCCAGCGATTGGAGCAGATTCAGCAGGCGCTTTTCTTTTTCCTCGACATTGACAAATTCAACTTCCAGGCCGATCAAATCCCGGTTGGCGGGAATAATGTCAAGATGCGATATCGCTGTGGAAAGAATTACTTTTTCCAGCGGCATATGGCCGATCATGGCGTGGTATAAATTTTCTTTTTGAACTTTTATACTGTCCGCGCCTATTCCGCTGGACGCGTTGCCCTGAGAATCACCGTCGATGAGTAAAGTTTTTTTTTCCGCAGCAGCCAGAGAGGCGGATAGATTAATCGCCGTAGTCGTTTTGCCGACGCCGCCTTTTTGATTTGCTATACATATAATATTACTCATTTTTATACAGAATATCTTCTGAAAAAATCTGTTGAAAAAACTACCGCACTCCTATTTCCCTAGCACAGAAAACGTATTTTTAGAAGGCTTTTCTGCCTTATTTTGTCTTTTCCGCAATAATAATTTTCCGCGTAATATCAGAGGCTTCCTGGTTTACATCATATTGAAATAACTGGCCAAAATTGCATTGGACGGCGACTGCTGCAGCCTGGGAAAATTCGGACGTTATGTTGCTGCTTTTTAGGGCGATCAATCTGCCGGAAGGTTTCAGAAAAAACGCTCCCCAGGGCAGCATTTCCGGCAATTTGAAAGCGGCACGCGAAATAAGAATGTCAAAGAATTCCTTCCACTTGGCGTCCTGGAGCAGGTTTTCGACGCGCTCATGCAAAACGATGGTATCCGTAAGATTCAGCAGACGGACTATATGCTTTAAAAAAGAGACTTTTTTACGATTTGTTTCCACAAGATATAATTGTAAGGTTGGCGAAGCGATTTTCAGGGGAATACCGGGAAAGCCTGCGCCGCAGCCGATATCTATTATCCGGCTGTTTTCCGAACCGATAAATTTTAAAGCGGTCAGGGAATCCAGAAAATGCCGGCTTTCAATTTCCTTTGCCGATTTTTCGGAGATCAAATTAGTCTTTTCATTCCATTTAAGCAATTCCCTGCGGTAAACATCAAACTGCCCCATCCACGGGGTCAGGTCTATTTTTTTAACATCGCCCATTTATTCCTCATTATCCGGCTGATCGACGAAAAGTGCATGCCGAGATAATCGGCCACTTCTTTCTGTCGGTAGCCATGCTGATAAACGGCTTGTGTAATTTTTTCATCCCTTTTCAGGATATCGCCCCGAACATCCTCTGTAAATATACTCTCCAGATCAGGCCTGTCCAGGTATCGCTGGCTTCGCGGAATATCAGCAATATCTTTCTGCCCTTTAATGTAATCGGCAAAATCTTCCGGAAAATCTTCTTCGCCCAGAATGCTCTGTGCTTTTACCTTTTCCCAGATCGATTCCTTATCCATACCTTTATTAACAAAATCAAGGTATTCCTGTTCCGCCGCAGGCAGCGAAGAACTGAACTGGAGGAGAATCCATTCTCGTGTCAGGCACTTATGTGGCTGAACCATACCGGCTGTAGCCTGATAACTGCTCCATTGCCACTGGCGCGGGGTTGCAATTGCCTTCGCGCGTACCGGATTGAGGGCTACATACCGGCATACCTCAAGAAGGTGACTGTCTTTCTGGATTAAAATTGCTTTGAATCTTCCCTGAAAAAGATGTCCTGCGCGCGTGTGCCGCCTGTTAAATGTCTGTGTGTAAACGCCATTAAGCTGCCGCATGCCCAGCGAAAGATTGCCATCGGGAGTTTCGACAACAATATGGTAGTGATTGTCCATCAGGCAATAAGCATGACATGTCCAATTATACCGGTCATTTACTTTACAAAGTATGTTCAGAAAAGATTCCCGGTCGATATTATCCCGGAAAATCTCCTTTTTTTCATTCCCGCGGCTGGTTATATGATAAACAGCGCCGGGATATTCAATGCGTAGTGGTCGTGCCATGGTTGATCATTACTATTTTTGATATGCTATGTCAAGAAAATAGACCTGACCCCGATCGGGGGATAATTATTTTCTTGATAGATAAGGTCATTTTTCTTATCCTCAATTTCTTTTTCTTACGGCTCACCGGACGGCCGGCAAATGAATATTGAGGCATTAACAGAACTCTTTGAAAGACTGAGAAGCGTCATGGGGGCGGTTTATGAAAACTGGAAAGAGCAGAGGGAGATGGCAGAAAAAATTTCGCAATACTTGAGACAGGGGTTCCTGTAACTCTTATTAATGAAAGGAATTTATATTGAAGGCAAAAACTAAAAACGTCAGTATTGTTTTATACAAACCCAAGTATGCCGGAAATGTCGGCTCGATTGCCAGGGTAGCTAAAAATATGGGCATCGGCAATATTATTGTTGTGGGTGGCGCCGATTTGGACCGTGCAGAAATGGAAAGAAGATCAACCCATCTGGCGCTGGATGTGCTGGATCAAATACAATATTATGACGATATTGGCGAGGCGCTGGCGGATTTTCAATATATTGTAGGAACGACGGCAAGACTGGGCAAGGCTCGCGGTCCGTTCAATACGCCGCGCAAGATCGCGGAAAACATCGTCAGCATTTCCCGGAAAAATAAAGTGGCGCTGCTTTTTGGCCCGGAAGACAGGGGACTGACCAACGATGAATTGCGCTACTGTCAGGCTACGGTCACCATTCCTTCTTCCCGCGATTTCAAATCTCTTAATCTTTCCCATGCGGTAATGGTTCTCTGTTACGAAATCTATACGGCGTCGCTGCCGGTCACAGAAGAAATCCCTCCCAAATGGGCGGGTTCGAACGAAGTAGAGGGCATGTACGGCCAGATCAAAACAGTGCTGAGCGATATCGGCTTCTTAAATCCGGAAAATCCCGATTACTGGATGATGCATCTGCGCCGCTTTTTTGCCCGTTCGGGATTGCTTGCCAGGGAAGTAAAAATAATCCGCGGCATCTGCCGGCAGCTGGAATGGTCGATTCATCACAAAAAACCTTGACTTTACAGGGCAATTCTCATAGGGATTGTTAAATCAACTGGTAAAAATAGTGGAGGTTTGTAAAATGAGACAGGTATTTTCTTTTACCGGGGCGAAAAAGATCGTTTTCGGCAATAAGTCGTTCCACGCTTTAGTCAGCCATATTCAAGAGCTGAATGCAAAAAATCCTTTAGTGGTTATGGATAAAAATCTGGCTAAAGCCGGTTTTCAGGAGGCGGTGGCCAACCTTCTTATTCCGGAAGGCATGAAATACACGCTTTATGACAAAGTTGAGCCGGAGCCCAGAATTGAACTGGCTGATGAAGGCGCCGCCCTGGCCATAAAAAATAAATGTGACATTGTCATCGGCATCGGCGGCGGCAGTGCGATGGATGTGGCCAAGGCGATAGCCGTGCTGGCCACCAACAAAGGCAGCGCGGTTGATTATCTGGGATTAAATAAAATTCCCAAGCCCGGCCTGCCGAAAATAATGATTCCCACGACCGCCGGCACCGGCAGCGAAGTCACCTTTACCGCTGTTTTTATCCGGAAGAATCTGAAAAAGAAGGAAGGGATGAACAGCCCCTATCTTTATCCGGAACTGGCGCTGCTTGATCCGGAACTGACCCTCAGTCTTCCCCCCCGCCCCACAGCCGAAACAGGCATCGACGCTTTGTGCCATGCCATTGAATCTTACACATCAGTGAACGCCTCAGCCATGAGTGAGCTCTTTTCCCTGCAGGCGATTGCGTTGATTGCCGAAAATTTGCGCACCTGCGTTCACGACGGCAAGAACTTACAGGCGCGGGAAAATATGCTGCTGGCGAGCCTCTACGCCGGCTTGGGGCTGGCCAATGCCGGAGTAACGGCGGTACATTCCCTCTCCTATCCGCTGGGCGGCAAATATGGAATCGGGCATGGCATGGCCAACACCCTGATGCTGCCGGCGACTATGGCTTTTAATTTGCCTGCCGCTCTCGATAAATTTGCTGATGTCGCAGAAGCGATGGGTGAAATTACCGATGATTTGCCGGTGCGTGAAGCCGCCTACCTGGCCCTGGAGGCTGTGGAATCGTTGATTGAAGACTGCGGAATTCAATCCTCGCTGGCCGAATTCGGCATCAAGGAAAAAGATTTTCCGGCGCTGGCCGATGTCGCCCTGACGGTGGCCCGTCCGCTGGAAAATAATCCCCGTAAAATTACCAAAGAGGATGCTATCGAGATATACAGCGACGCTTTTTAATAATAAAGCACAATGTAAAATCTCCCCCGACCTCTCTTTAGAAAAGAGGGGGCTGTATAGTGCTTAAGTCAATGACATTGGTTGCAATCCCCCGTTAAAGCAGGGTGTCGTAGCGAAAAACATATCTAAATCCGGAGCCGTACTTGACTTCATCAAGTGCGGCTCTACGTCATTTATTCCAAGTAGTGCATTCAAAAGACATATTCATTTTTGTGTGTAAAGTATTGCTTGCGCAATCAATGAGAATACAATAGAATACAACAAGGAGGTGAGAATTATATGTCCAAAACTGTTACTTTGCGTCTTAATGACAAAAATTATAACCTTTTTAAACTTTATGCAGAAAGGGATCATAGAACTTTGTCCAATTTCATCGAAACATCGGCGCTGCGTTTTATTGAAAACGAATTGTATTGCGATGATATAGAAATGGAAGAAATAAAAAATGACGGCGAATTAAACGAAAGTCTGAAAAAAGGTCACGAAGATTTTCTGGCTCGACGAGGCTCCTTCGTTGAATAAATACAAAGTATTTGAAACCGATAACTTTAAAAAACAGATCGCTAATCTTGATAAATATCAAGCTGAACAATTATATCCCAAAATAAAAAGTATTATTTATCCACAACTGCGCCGGGAACCTCATTATGGTCCGAATATTAAGAAGTTAAAAGGTTACAATCCGGAGACATGGCGCTATCGAATAGGAAATTACCGTATCTTTTTTGAAATTGATCATACGGAAAATGTTGTTGCCATTATTGCGTTTAAGTCAAGGAAAGCTGCGTATTAAATACTGACTGATTTTTATGAGGCTATGAGATATGAAAAGAGACGTTGTTTGCATTATACCTTCGCGTTATGAATCCAGCCGTTTTCCGGGGAAGCCGCTGGCCGATCTTTGCGGCAAACCGATGATCCAGCATGTCTATGAACGGGTTGCCCGGGCCAAAGTCATTCCTTATGTTGCCGTGGCCACGGATGATGAGCGTATTTTTAACGCGGTAAAGAAATTCGGCGGCAATGCCGTGATGACGGCGGCTACGCATCGCTCCGGTACGGATAGAATTGTCGAGGCCGTAGCCTCATTGAATCTTGCCCCTGATGCGATTGTCGTCAATATTCAGGGCGATCAGCCGATTTTTGAGCCGGTGCAGGTGGATGAGGTGATTGCGCCGCTGCAGGCCGATCCCGCCATCAATATGTCCACCTTAATTTATAAGATTATCCGGGAGGAAGAAATCAGCCATCCCCACGCGGTGAAAGTTGTGCTCGATGCGCAGAATTTCGCCCTCTATTTTTCCCGGGCGACAATTCCGTATGTGCGCAGCAGCACCATGAAGGCCGATTACTACAAGCACCACGGAATTTACGCCTACCGCCGCGATTTCCTGGATATCTTCACCAGATTGCCGGAAGGGAAGCTGGAAAAACTCGAAGCCCTGGAACAGCTGCGCGCGCTGGAATACGGCTACAAAATTAAGGTAGTCGTTACGCCCTATGATTCCGTGGAAGTGGATAACGAAGAGGAACTGGAGCGGGTAAGGCAGATTCTGCTGAGTTCTGTCTGATCAACTTATGGCAGGCTTGTACCCCTTGAGTGAGGAGACTGTGTCACAATAGCAATTATTGCCATTTCATGTCCTCCGCCGGCGGAGGTGTCACGCAGTGACGGAGGTGGATCGTGAATTGTCGCCATATAACTGATTAAAATTAATACCCTATCGAAAAGTCCACCCCCTGCACCCCCGCCGGCGGGGGACATCGTACGTAAAATGCAAGCAATATCATTCATTGCGACACAATCACGAGTTCATGGGAACGCAAACAAATAAAAAAGGCAGAGTCGTTTGACCCTGCCTTTCCGTAATAAACCGATTACGTGCTTCGTTACTTCTTGAACTTCCTTCCGACTCCTGCCAGGCCAACCAGACCGAGGCCAAGGAGGAGCATGGTGAAGGGTTCGGGAACGGTAACACCAGAAGCACCAATGAATCCTGTACTAATACTGCTGCCTACTGGGTAGCAGTGAGTGGCAAAAAGTGCTTGTAGCGAACCACCTGTGCTTAACTCTAGGAGCTCATCGATACTAGTGAAACCACCCGTGCGGGAAACGCTGAACGATAGTGCGCTGTAATCATGAAAATTACTATCTGCTGTGAGGCCTGCCTCGAAATTACCGAACCCATCCAGATGAATGTTGGATGCTGGTGAAGTTGCAGTCCAATTCCCAGTGGCGTGAATAATATCACTTGTCCACGAAATATCTGCTATCGTAACCGATCCGGCTGTTGTATAGTTAAATCCGAATCCAGCTCCTAACCTGTAATCGTCATCCATGACCACAGCAACATTGATCACACCGGAATTTAGGGTTAAAGTAATTGTTCCATAGTTATTTGATGTCGGTGAGACCCCATCATTTTCAAGATCAAATATGATGGGATTAGCTGATGCCGTTTGTATTCCAATTACAAGAAAAATAAAGGCCACAATTAATATAACAGTATTGCGAAAAATAGTTTTTTTCATCTTTTTACCTCCTAATGAAAATTAGCTTTTTAAAGTAGCAATAATGATGCCAATATGATAAGTCGATGATTATACTGACATGTTTCATTGTAAGACTTAATGGGAAGATTGTTTTGTAAAGATTCATGACAATTGCTGAGGGAATAGAATCGATCGCATTATATACATTCTCCCTAGCAGTCTGTCGGATTTGGGATCTTGATTATCCGGTATTTCGGGCAGAAAAATTTAAAAAGAGCATTCTTCGACAACTACTCTCATCATGATTCCATATTCGGCATAATTTTCCGCTAAATCTT
>JBDKUX010000132.1:0-7734 GCA_039679455.1 Smithella sp.
ATTGTTCCAATTTTCTAAATACGGCATTCCCCATTGCGGAATAATCTTCCCCTTCTTTCCTCGTAGCTGTCGACATCTGGGCAATATCAGCACCGGCAACAAAAGATTTATCTCCAGCGCCTGTTACTATTACACATCTTACTGAATTTACATCAATGGCATCCAACGTCTGATCCAGTTCCTGAAGAGTCTGTGAATTGAGTGCATTCATGGCTTTTGGGCGATTAATAGTTATTTTTCCGATAAATCCCTGCTGCTCGTATAGAATATTTTCCATGTGCTTATCTCCTTTTTCATTTTATTGGGGTTTCTTTTTGCGTGAAGGAGTATGGAAAAAAGACGGCTGTATGTCAAGATAATTTTGACAAATAAAAAGAGGAGTTTAACGCCGATGTTCACCGCATAATCAATATTTCGGGTCGAGCAATCGTACATTCACCCGCTGATCCGGGTTGCCCGGCGATTCCGAAAAAGATTTCAGTGCCTTTTCATAGTCTTCCGGGGTATCTATGTCCGTTAATATTCCGGGATCATTACAAATAACATTGCATGATTTTTGGGGGTGCCGCGCAAGCAGCGCACGCAGGCCTCCCGCTCTGTCAAATTCACTGATTGCCTCATAAAGCGACATGGAAATGAGCGGTGGATGTCCGTATCTTTCCTTGTAACAGGGGCGGCAAATGTCCATATCTCCGGTCGCAAATGCAGCGATCAGGGATTTGATAGTTGACGGACGGACAAACGGAATATCAGCCGGATGGAGGAAAAATGCGGCACATTGCCCCCGGAGATGACGGACACCTGTTTGAATCGAGGAAAACATGCCCAGGTCGTAATGCTCATTTTGCACCCGGTTGACTTCCAGCCCATCCAAAACAGGTATTATCTTTTCGGCTTCATGGCCGACAACCACGAGAATATTGCTGATATCCACACTCCGGTATAGGCGGATAGTTCGTTCGATAAAATTATCCTTATCCAACGGTAAAAGGGGTTTAAAATTTCCCATGCGCGAAGAGCGGCCGGCGCACAAAATCAAAGCTGCAATATTTTTATAATTTATCATTATTTTGACCGGTCTTCCTTTTTTCCCGTCCGGCCCTGACCGCAATCAGTTCAGCCACGATACTTACGGCGATTTCGGCGGGTGTGCGTGCGCCGATATCGAGACCGACGGGACTGTGAATATCCGCCAGATCTTCGCCGGAAAAGCCGTTGTTCAGCAGGAACTGAAAAATGATTTCCCGTTTCCGACGGCTTGCTATCATACCAATATAACGGGAGGAAGTTTTGAGCACTTTGGATAACACATGCTGATCATAAGCATGGCCGCGGGTGGCAATTACTAAGTAGGCGGAGGTGTTAATCTTCAATTCGGAAAGGGAATTGTAAAAAGAATTCAACACGATTATTTCATCGGCCGCAGGGAAGCGCTCTTGATTGGCAAATTCCTGCCGGTCATCAATAACTACTGTGCGAAATCCGGCAAATGTGCACAGAGCCGCCAGCTCCTGCCCTATGTGGCCGGCTCCGAAGATGAAGACCGTCTCCGGGGGATCTATCTGATGGACGAAATAACGGGCATCGCCATATCGAATAAGCGACGGCTCTTTTTTCCGGTATTGCTGCCGGAAGACTTCCATATCGAGGTGTGCAGTGTACAGTGAACCCATTGTGCAACCTTTTTCATCCATCAGGCCGAGCCCCGTTTCTATATTACTCGTATTTTCCGTCTGCCGGATAGATCGGACAAGCCAGCAGGTATGTCTTTCTTTTTCGGAATGCAGCAATGCATCTATAATTTCCATAACCGCCGGATGAGCGCCATCGAGGTAGTCCACCAGGATTTCCACTTGTCCTCCGCAAATCATGCCGTTTTCTGAGACTTCGTCTTCCGTCAAAAAGAATGTGCGGCATTCGGCGCGATGGTTACTGATTGCGGATGCGGCCATTTCCATCACCTTTGCTTCCAGAATGCCGCCGCCGATTGTTCCCATAGTTTTTCTACCGGGCGTAACGACAATCGATGCCCCGACTTCCCGTGGTCCCGAACCGGATCGCGAGATTACCGTTGCGAGCGATATGCTTTCCTGGCGCAAGAGGCATTCGTGGATATACTGGTAAAGTTGCAGGGGATGCCGCAATGAATCTGTCTGAAGCATAATGCTGTTTTCCCGAAGTTTATTCGTTGAAGAAGCAGTTTCCTTATGTTATGAGTTCCACCGGTTTATAGCATTTAATAAAATGAAAATCATCACGTTTCATTTTATCTTTTGCTGACGATTGGAGAGCGTTGAATTTCAGTAAAATGAGAGAAAAAAGTATGCTCAAACCATACATACCGGGAATCGGCAATACCATACCCCGCGCTGATGCCCAGGCAAAAGTAACCGGTGCGGAAAAATATGCGGCGGACTATTACGGAGATGATCTCCTCTGGGCCGGTGTGAAAAGGGCGGGGATTCCCCACGGACTTATCCGTGAAGTTAGAACGGAAAAAGCGAAAAAATTACCCGGTGTCATCTCTGTTCTTACGGGCAAGGACGTTCCGGGAACAAACCGTCAGGGAATCGTGCATAAGGATCAGCCGGTGCTGGCCGACTCCAAAGTTCGGCACAGTGGTGATGCTGTTGCCCTTGTTGTGGCCAAAGATAAAGAAACTCTCCGTAAGGCTGTTTCCCTCATTGAAATCGATATAGAACCGTTGCCCGGCATCTTCGGGATCGACGACGCTCTCAATCCCGATTTGCCCGCCGTTCATGAAGAACATGCCACCGGCAATATCCTTCTGAAAGCAACAGTTGCTTCCGGTGACGCAACGGCAGCATTTTCGGAATGTGACGTTGTTCTGGAGGAAACATTTACCGTACCCGTTCAAGCCCACGCTTTCCTCGAAACGGAAAACGGTATAGCCTGGCAGGAACCGGATGAAAACATCGTCATGATCGTTTCTACCCAGGCGCCTTTTCGCGATCGCTTCGAGATCAGCCATGCCCTGGGCATACCCATGAACCGCATCAGAATAATCGGACCGTATTTGGGCGGAGGGTTCGGAGGAAAAGATGGTGCTACCGTCCAGTGCCTGCTTGCCCTTGCGGCAATGCATGTTCCCGGCCGGCGCATCAAGATGTGGTGGAGCCGCGAAGAAAATATTATTGCCGGCTACAAACGCCATGCCGCCCGCATGCATTACCGGCTGGGTGCTGCTGCAGACGGAACGCTGAAGGCGCTGCAATGCCGCCTCTATTACGATACCGGCGCTTACGCCCATCTGGGCGCGGAGGTCATGGCGCTGGGCATGGAACACGCCGGTGGGCCTTATCGCATTCCCCACACACTGATCGAAGGCTGGTGTCTTTATACAAATAATCCCATTGCCGGGGCCATGCGCGGATTCGGCGTTGTGCAGGTCAGTTTTGCCTTTGAACGGATGATGAACATGCTGGCGGACAGGCTGCAGATTGACCCCCTGGAATTGCGCATAAAAAATGCTTTGCGGCGCGGTGATAAAAACTGCGCCGGTGTTGTTATAACTCAATCCACGGGCATCGCAGCCTGCCTCAAAGAAATTGAACAACATCCTCTCTGGCGGGAGAGGTCTGTATGGAAATCCGCTGCCGGACCGTTTAAAAAGAGAGGCGTAGGACTGGCCGCAGTATTTAACGCCATGGGTTACGGCCGGGGATTGCCTGATTCGGCGATTGCCAAAGTGGAACTTACGGAAGACAGCCGCATTCGCGTTTATAACGGCGTGTCCGACATGGGCCAGGGCAACGCCACTGCCTTTTTCCAGATCGCCGGACAAATTCTCTGCCAGGAAAACACTGCCATCGAGCTTATCGGGCCGGACACCGCAAGGACTCTCCCCTCCGGTTCCGCATCCGCGAGCCGGACAACCTATACTTACGGCAACGCCCTGATTAAAGCATGTGAACAATTACGCCAAAAACTGATCGGCATGGCTTCTCTGATGCTTCTTGCCGATACCACACAAGATCTGGAACTGCTGCCGGGCCGTGTTTGCCACCTGACTTCGGGGAAAGAAGTATCTCTGAAACAACTCGCCTCAATGATGAGCGAACAGGACCGGATTTGCACAAGCCAGTTTATTATGCCGGTTGTCCGCGGCGTCCCGGATACGGGTAAAGAGTTTTCTATAGGCTTTCCTCATCTTCTATTTTCCCATGCAGCGCATCTCGCTTACGTGGAGGTGGATGAATTGACGGGGACAATTGAAGTGAAGCAATACCTCGCGGCAACCGAAGCGGGACGGATCATCAACCCCCAGTCTTTTGAACAACAGGTGCAGGGCGCGATAGCCCAGGGAATCGGCTATGCTTTATCGGAACAGGTTATCTTAAAAGAAGGCAATATCCTTAATCCGAACTTTGCCACATACATCATCCCCACCGCCTGCGACATACCGGAGATAACTTCGCAGCCTGTGGAAGACTATGAGCCTTCCGGACCTTACGGTATGAAAGGCGTCGGTGAAGTGGGAACAAACGGACCGCTGCCGGCCATTGCCAATGCGGTAAGCGATGCCTGCGGGATTAATCCTGCGCAGTCGCCGCTTACCGCCGCATATGTGCTGGAGTGTAGCGGGCAAAAAGATGCACCGTTTACGGGAGGAAATATATGAAAATCAGCTTCACGCTAAACGGCAAAAAGACGGAAATTGATGTTGCCCCGGATCGCCGCGTGGTGGATGTTTTGCGTGAAGATCTCGGTTTGACGGGAACAAAGGAAGGATGTGGTGCCGGTGAATGCGGAGCATGTACAATCCTTACAGATGGTGAAACGAGATTATCGTGTCTGATGCTTGCCGCCCAGCTCGAAGGACTCAATATTATCACAGTCGAAGGGTTGGCCGTAGATGGCCGACTGCATCCCCTTCAGCAGGCCTTTGTTGAGCGCGGCGCGGTACAATGCGGATTTTGCACCCCTGGTATGCTTTTGGCGGGAGTGGCACTGCTTAAGAAAAATCCAGATCCCAGCCATGAAGAGATCAGAGAAGGCTTAAGCGGTAATCTCTGCCGCTGCACAGGATATCAGAAGATTATTGACGCAGTGCAGGCGGCGGCCGGGAATTTATACGGAAAGGAAACTCCATGAGGCCTGTTTACCTTCCCCGCAATCTGAATGAACTATGGCAATATTTTGCTGAAAATCCGGAAGCGCTTGTGTATGCCGGAGGAACAGACCTGTTGGTGAATATTCGTACCGGAAATATTGATCCTCCGGCTCTGATTTGTCTGGAGAGACTGCAAGAACTAAAGGGAGTCGAGGAATCGTCTGATACAGTGCGGCTGGGGGCCTGTATGACACTCGCGGACCTGCTGGCCAATTCTCTGATTAAAACAAATTTTGTCGTCCTGACGAAAGCCCTGCAAACACTGGGCTCCCCCTTGATCCGCCAGATGGGAACAATCGGCGGCAATATCGGCAACGCCTCACCCGCCGGTGATACGCTGCCGCCGCTTTATGTCCTGCAAGCCAAGGTGGAGATAAAGAGCTTTGAATCTCCGCGCACACTGCCCATCGCCGAATTTATTTGCGGTCCGCGGCAAACGCCCTTGCGACAGGGAGAAATTATATCAGCCGTCATTTTAAAAAAAGCGCAGGACTACAACATTCAGCATTTTGAAAAGGTAGGCTTACGAAAATCACTGGCCTGCAGTGTTGTGAGCATGGCGGCTTTACTGAAGTTATCAGAGGAAGGAATCGTCGAGAAAGCCGGGCTCGCCTGGGGAAGCATCGCTCCGACAGTCTTTACATCAGATGCCTGCGAAGAATTCTTGATCGGAAAAAAGCTGACGCCTGCGACATTGGAAACCGCCGCCGAAATGATCAGGCAAGAAGTGTCCCCGATTGACGATGTGAGAGCTGACACTGCTTATCGCCGAACTGTTTGTGGCAATCTTTTGTTGAGGTTGGCGAATGAGACTATGTAATTTTCCCTTGTCATTGCGAACGCACGACAGTGCGTGTGGCAATCTAGTATTTTTAAGCATTTCATAAATTTTGGAATAACAAATAGAAGAACTACAAAGGGATAACTTTAACAATGAATTTTTACTTCGGTGCGACCAAAACTGATCTTTCAAAGGCCTGAAATATATTGACAGGCAAAGAAAGTTATCCTAATATTCACTTAATCGAAAACAATGTCATTATCAATGAAAATATGTCAATTTTAGACCTTGTTTTTATCGGTGCTTGGCCGATTACTGACATTCAAGGGAATATATGTATAAGAACTATTTTAAATTTTCAGAATCTCCTTTTGAAAATAATCTGGATCAGAGATTCCTGTTTTTCAGTACGAATCACAAGGAAGTATTTGCAGCACTTCTTTATTTCATAAAGACGAAAAAAAGTTTTGCCATGGTCTGCGGTGATGTGGGAACAGGCAAGACCATGCTTATTAATTACCTGCTGAATAAGCTCCCCAGCTCTGTGCATCCGATTATGATAATGAATCCCGATGTCGGTTACACTAAGATTTTGCGATATGTTGCCGGAATTTTGAAAATTGACGTTGAAGGTAAAGGAGTGCTTGATCTGGTTGATCACGTTAAAGCTGCTTTGGTGGAAGCAAGCCAGAAGGGAGAGCGTTTTGTCCTTATAATCGATGAGGCCCATCTTCTTCCCGATAAAAGCATTGAACAAATCAGACTCCTTTCCAACATTGAAACCCAGGAATATAAGCTTTTCCAGATTCTACTTCTGGGTCAATATGAGCTCAGTTATAAACTGAACCGCCCCGAAATGCGCCAGCTACGCCAGCGGATCAATATAAACCGCTTTCTTGCTCCTATGGATGCAGACGAAACAATCCGTTATATCGACCATCGGCTCAAGATGGCGGGTTCCAGTTTTGATGCCTGTTTTGAATCCAATTGCAAAAAGCTGATTTTCAAAATGACGAATGGCGTTCCACGCAGCATCAACCAGCTCTGCGATAGTGCTTTTCTGGCCTGCATGACCGAGAAACAGCGAAAGGTAAATAGGAAAATTCTGAAAATGGCCGGTACAGTCCTGCGCAGCGATGTCCTCTTCACACCCAAGTCTCATGTTGGCGGTTCTGCACTATTCAGGAAAATGATCTGGCCTTTTGCTGCATTCGGTACCTGCACAATGACATTGGCTTTGTTCTGGATTGCAGGATATTGGGGGGTGCTGGGCAAGGAAGTTCAGTTTTTCCTGCACGGGTTTTATTCATCGGTATCGACAACTGTTGCGCATACACCTGAACCAGTCGAGGTGCCTTCTAAAGAATTACAATCTTCCGGTCGGCAGACAACTGGAAATAAGGATCGGCCAAGTGGCACCGGAGCGTCGTTGCCGGAAACGAAGCAAGCCATTAAGACTGAAGTGCCGGCACTGCCGAAGGAAAAAACCGGCGATTTTTACGTATCTTCCTCTTTGCAGAACCCCAAAAGAATAGTGGTGACAAATGGGGATACGCTATATTTAATTGCCTCCCGGTTTTTCCCGGATAATATTGATGAAGGCCTAAAAAAAATCCTTAAAGTCAACCCAGCGATCGATGACATGAACCATATTTATAAAGGCCAGAAACTGATTATTCCCGAGACTAGTTCAAATAGAAAGGATCCAAATTGAGGAAACAAAAACCTTTCTTTTCAACACTGGAAGAGATTGATCTAGATATTTCCGACGGGGAGCTGGGAAAAGAGGACCATCCTTCTAAAGAAGTACGTATTGAAC
>JBDKUX010000133.1:0-15392 GCA_039679455.1 Smithella sp.
CGCACTGATAACAATGACAAACGCCGATTCCGGCATAAAGGAGACGAAAATAATCGTAAATCTCCGTAACCGTCCCGACGGTTGAACGCGGATTATGGCTCGCCACCCGCTGTTCAATGGCAATGGCAGGGGACAGTCCTTCGATTGATTCCACATCCGGCTTGTCCATCTGCCCGATGAACTGGCGGGCATAAGTGGACAGAGATTCCACGTAGCGTCTCTGTCCTTCCGCATAAATCGTATCAAAAGCCAGGGAAGATTTGCCGGAACCGGAAACCCCGGTAATGACAACAAGCCTGTCACGGGGAATATCCAGAGTGATATTTTTCAGATTGTGCTGGGCGGCGCCTTTGATTTTTATTGCATCCATTTTTTCATTTTACTTCTCTTCCCCTGTTAATCACGGTTTCCGGCTTTTATTATCACCATACTTCAGACCTTTAACCTTTAACCTTCGGCCCTCAGCCTACATTCTTATATCAATGTGTGATCTTTTCCGCACCGACGTAATCCATTCATCATATTTTTTCTCCAGCTTTTCATCTTCCAGTTTCGCTTTTATTTCCTCCCGCACGGCTGCAATCGTCTTATGTCCGGCTCCTCTTTTATCCACTACCATAATTATATGAAACCCGTCGCTGGACTGGATTAGATTGCTTACCTGGCCCTGCGGCAGACTGAAAGCCGCCGCTTCGATTTCCGGTATCATTCCTCCCCTTTCAATAAAACCCACGTCGCCACCCTGAGCCGCCATCGGTCCCTGAGAGTACTTAGCCGCCAGAAAATCAAAGGACTCACCGCTTAATGCTCTTTTCTGGATCTTTCCGGCATCCTCCTTTAGTTTTGCTATCGCCGCCTTACTGGCATTGGGCGGTATCAAAATTAAAATTTGCTTGATTCTTACCGCTTCCTTCCCCTCGTAATCATCCCTATGCCGATTGTAATATTCTCCTATTTCCTGGTCACTGACCATTATTTTAGACTTGACCTCCATACGCATTAACCTCATGCGCATCAATTGGCTTCTTATTTCACTTTTGACAGATTCCAAAGAAGTTCCTTCCTTCTGCAGCTTTTTTAAGTAGTCTCCCATCCCGGTATTCTGCCTGGCCAGCATATCTTTGAGCACATTCATGACCTCTTCATCCTTGATATTGGTGCCCTTTTTCTTAGCCTCGTATTCAATGAGCAGATTGTCAATGAGCCTTTGTAAAACAGTATCTCTGGTCTGTTTGATTACAATCGCCTTGTCTTTACCTTCATAGGTATCTTCAATTCTTTTAAGATAAGGCACAAACACTTCATTGAATTCTTTCTGCGTTATTACTTCGTCATTTACTACGGCAATAATTTTATCGGCTACTTCAGCCGGTACAGCCGTAACAATAAGCATTAAAAATAAAATGCTTAAAACAATCATCTTATAAAATTTCACTTTGATTTCCTCCATTTATTATTTTCTCTCATCCGTGCCACCGGGCACCGTACTTTGAGTCTGTTTCCCCAAAGCAACGTGCTTTTTCTTAATTATGGTTTTCCTCTTTAATGCCGCAAGCCAAATTCCAAAAGCGACTTCTTCCTTTTTTAACCGAATGTCCGTGATAACATCTTGTTTACATTCAGCAAAATTTTTAATTTTGGCCGGTTGGATTTCCAAAACTTTAAATATGTGAAACCCGTACGGGCTCTTCACAACAGGGCTGATCTTGCTTGGTCGAAGAGAAAATATAGTCTTATCCAATGGCTCCGGCATAACGTCGCGGGTAATAAATCCCAAATCACCGCCGCGGCCGGCTTCGGGACCAATTGATTTTTCCCGGGCAACCTCGAAAAAATCAGCGCCCGCCTTCAACTTTTGCAGCGCCTCCCGGGCAGTCGCTAAATCTCGAACAACTATCTGGGCAACCCGAACCTGCGGTTTCGTTTTATACATATCACTGTTTTTGTTGTAGTAATCTTGCGCTTCATTGTCCGACACAATTATACGGGCATTAACATCAACCGTAACAAGTTTTTCGAACAGCATTTCCTTCTTTAATTCTTCTTTCCATTGTTCGAAGCTCAGCTTCTCCTCGGCAAAAATTTGGGGAAATCCTTCTCCATATTCCTTTTTAATATCATTAATCCTTTTTTCCAGTTCCTCCGAGCCGACAATAAGGCCCAACTCCCGCGCCCGCAGATACATTATCTTTTCCGTAATCATATCATCAAGCACCTCTTCTTTCAGGCGTTCGGCATGATCACCCTGATACGGAAAAAATTCTTTAGGCAATGTTGCTTTTTTTTGCGCCAATCTTTTTTCGAACTCATCAAGATAAATCCTGGCGCCGTTCACCTCGGCCACATAAGGACGGGAAGAAATATCAATCTTTTCGCAGGCAGCAATAAAAATTACTCCGCTCAAAAAAATCATCCAAAATTGCTTGATCAATTTTTCAGGCATACCAGTCTCGTAAAAGGCTAAAAAAAAATTCAACAAATCTGTAATTCCATTTCTAAATCAATGATGATATCGCGGCGGCTAGGAGGAGGCGACGAGGCGTGGTTCGACAAGCTCACCATGACTGACTACCAGCTTTAAGCCTGCCCTGAGCCTGCCGAAGGGCCAACAAAGACAGCGCTTGATTTAGAAATGGAATAAGATACACTGCCTCAGTTCATTCAGCAAGCATCTTTAACAGTAAAAATGCCTGTTCCAATACTTCCGTTTCGTTTAGCCCGGGGGCGAAAACGAATAACTGATAATCCGGCGTAAAACGTAATTCTTTGGTTTTTTTACGATAAAGCGCAATTATCTTCGCCGGATCAATGGGACTGTCCTGACGGAAAAAAATATATAAATTCTTGCCGTCATAGCCCATTTTTCGCCCCTTGACCGGTTTTAAGAGGTTGCGAATATTGATGACTCCCAATAAGTTCTCCACGTTTTGCGGCAAGGGGCCGTAGCAGTCTTTGAGCTCGTCACTGATGTGTTCCAAGTCTTCGGCATTATCCGCCAAAGATATTCTCTTATACAAAACCAGCCGCTGATGGACATCCTGCACATATTCCTCGGGAATAAAAGCGGAAATACCCAATTGAATTTCCGGCATAGTTTCCTCTTCCACCGGTGTTTCACCTTTTATTTCCCGGATCGTCTTTTCCATGAGCTCCGTATACAATTCATAGCCGACGGCCGATACATGGCCGGACTGCGAAACACCCAGCAGGTTTCCGCCGCCGCGGATTTCCATGTCATTATAAGCGATACGGAAGCCAGAACCTGGTTCGGAAAATTCTTTTATCACCTGCAGCCTCTTTATCGCTTCCCGCGAAAGCATCGCCCCTTTCGGCAGCAATAAATAAGCATAGGCCTCCTGATTGGAGCGGCCCACGCGTCCGCGTATCTGATAGAGCTGGGCCAGACCAAACCGGTCGGCGCGATTAATGATAATCGTATTGGCCGTGGGAACATCCAACCCCGAACCGACAATAGTCGTACAAACAAGGACGTCGCACTCCTGCCGGATAAATTTGCCCATGGCTTTTTCGATCTCCACGGACTTCATCTGGCCGTGAACGACTTGGATTCCGGCCTGCGGCACAAGTTGCTGCACAAAACGGGAAATGGAATAAATGGAGCGTACACGATCGTGAACGAAAAATACCTGCCCCCCACGCGCCAATTCTTTTTCAATCGCCGCCTTGATTGTTTCCGCATCAAATTCCAGCACGTATGTTTTTATGGGCTGCCGCTCTTCAGGCGGCGTATTAATTATGGACAAATCCCGGATACCGACGAGTGACAAATGCAGGGTGCGGGGAATCGGCGTCGCGGAAAGGGTTAAAACATCAACCAGGGTGCGCATTTTTTTCAATTTTTCCTTATGCGCCACGCCAAAGCGCTGTTCTTCATCGATGACTACTAAACCCAGCGCTCTGAATTCTACGTCTTTCTGCAGCAGGCGATGCGTCCCCACGACAATATCCACCCTGGCCGTCTTGATGTCTTCTATTATTTTCTTCTGCTCGGCCGCACTACGAAAGCGGTTTAAAACTTCCACATGAACCGGAAAATCCTGGAGTCGGCGGGAAAAAGTCTGAAAATGCTGTTCGGCCAGAATGGTCGTCGGCACCAGCACGGCAACCTGTTTGCCGTCCATCACGGCCCGCAGCGCCGCCCGCAGTGCAACCTCGGTTTTTCCGAAGCCGGCGTCGCCGCAAATCAGTCGGTCCATCGGTTTGGTTTCATCCATATCCAGATGAATATCCTCGATGGCTTTGAGTTGATCGGGAGTTTCCTCAAATTCAAAAGTGGAACAAAATTCTTCGTAAATCCGGTCCGGCGGCGAGAAGGAATCTCTCTCCATAACTTCACGGGCGGCGTATATAGCTACCAGCTCTTCGGCAACCTCGCGCACGGATTTTTTCACGCGTTCCTTTACCGTCTCCCAGGAAGAACCGCCCATCTTGTCAATTTTCGGGACATACCCGTCGGGGCCGATGTAGCGTTGAATTTTTTCCAGCGAATTAACGGGAATATAAAGTTTATCGCCTTCCGCATACTCAATCACCAGAAAGTCATTTTCAATTTTACCTACCGTTATCTTTTTCAGCCCCCTGTAGGTGCCGATGCCAAAATCGGTATGGACAACAAAATCTCCTTCCTGGAGATCGCCGAATGATTTCAGGAAATAACCTTCGCGAACCGGCCGCAGGCGGCGGCGGGGAATCTTTTTGACAAAAATTTCCTCTTCGCTCAGAAACACCAGCTTCATGGCCGGGAAAATAAAACTTGCGGATATTTTCCCGCCAATCAGGAAAAGGGCTGCTATTTCCTCCGGTCTGCCGGCAATCTCCAGGATGGAATCTGTGGGCGATAAAAGCCGGACAGGCAAATCATAAGGCAAAAGCATATGCTGCATCCGGTGCAAATCTTCGGCAGAGGGGCAAACAAAAAATATTCTTTGAGATGCGGACAACCATTTCCTGATCTTTTCCACAGTTTGCCGCAGCAGGGCGTCTTCTTTAATTTCTCCGGCGGACGTCTTTTCCTGGCGACCGTCGTGGAAAGTGTCAAAGGAAATAACCGAAGATTCTCTGCTTTCAGACGACCCCAGCTTAAGGCCTTCCAGATTAAGCCGGGAGAATTTCTCCAATGAGGCGACAGTATCCGCTGGAGCGATGTAGATGCTTTCCTTGTCTAAATAAAATTTGTCGCTGTTTTGAGCTTTAAATAATAATTTGTCTATACTATTTTCCATGCTCCGGGCCGATTGATAAATGGCAAACGGATCATCCAGAACAACCAGCGTATCGGAAGGCAAATAATCAAAAAATCCGGAAAGTCTGTTGGACGGGAAACCGTCTTTTTCGTCGTACACTTCATAAAAAAGCGGCAGAAAAATCGGATTAATCGAATTGGCCAAATCGTTTTGCAAAGTATCTATCAAACGATTGCGGATTTCCCGGGAGAGAGACAGCGCTGTCGCCCTTCTCTTGACATTAAGGACGGCAAGCTCCCGTGTTTGCGGATTCATCACAATTTCACCGGCCGGAGACACAACAAAAGCGTCTGCCGCATCTATGGAACGTTGAGTATTGGGATCGAATTTGCGAATCGACTCAATTTCATCACCCGCCATTTCCAGCCGCAACGGATTTACTTCCGCCGGAGGAAACACATCAATGATATTGCCCCGGGCGCTGAATTCCCCCTTGTCCTCGACAAGACTGACTCTGCGGTAACCTCCCGCCAGCAGGCTTTCGCAAAACTCATCCCTGTTCATGTCATCACCTGTGGAAACTATCTGCAGATATTGATTGAACCGGGCAAAAGGCATGACTTTCTGCATCACTGCCGCCGTGGATGTGACAACCACGGTTTTTGCGTTCATCTGCAGATCAGCCATGACCTGCAATCGGGCCTGCGCTTCTTCCTTTTGCAGGGTAAACATATCAATAGCCAGAAAATCGAGCGGCGGATAATAGAAAACTTTCTCTTCTCCCAAAAACAAGGACAAATCGGCGGCAAAGGCCCGGGCATCCTTTTCTTCAGGGCAGACAACCAACAGTGATTTTTCCAGGCGGTCAAAAAGCAGGGCTGTAAGGAAGGAGCGCGCAGCGCCCGCGAGGCCGCGGACATCAATGCTTTTCGCCCCCTGCTTAATCTTCTCCAGCAACAAACGGAATGGTTCGATATCGTTATTAATTTTATTTGCAATGATCTTTCTCACGACTACTTTTCCCCATCTCTAATCTTTTTTCATTATCCCAATTGTATAATTACTTCAAGTGCGCTTGCGCTTAATTTAATTCACGGCACGGCGGTATGCGGCCAATACCTGCGCACCTCGCATAGGCAAGATATTCTTGACATACATGCCCCCCTTCCTTATAATTTTATTTTATTTGAAGCAATGTAATCCAGTCAACGGGTAGGAGAATGGTAACCATGACCAGTTCCCCCGCTTTACCAGCAGACACGGCGTCCTCAAGCAGGATAGGACGCCCTTTGGTGACCCTGAGCTACGCACAAAGTCTGGACGGCAGCATCGCCATCAACCGCGAAAATTCTCTTAACTTAAGCGGCCCCGAATCCATGAAAATGACTCACCAGTTGCGCGCCGCCAACGACGCCATCCTGGTGGGAATCGGCACTGTTCTGGCGGATAACCCCTTCCTCACGGTTCGTCTCGTTGAGGGCAAAAATCCGCGTCCCGTCGTCCTGGACAGCCACCTGCGCCTGCCGGTTGATGCAAACCTGTTGAAAAATACAAATTCATCGCCGCTGGTCGCCACCACCAGGGACTACGATGCGTACAAACGCAGGTCTCTGGAACAAGCCGGCGTTACCGTGCTTTGTGTTCCGAGTGACAATAACGGCTGGGTAGATTTAAACTGCCTGTTGGCCTGTTTGACGGATTTAGGAATCGGCAGTGTGATGGTTGAAGGCGGCGCCAGGGTGATTACCAGCTTTCTTACGGGCCGCATGGTCGACCGTCTGGTCATCACCATTACGCCTAAACTTGTCGGGGGGTTGCGCGCCGTGGAGAATCCGCTCATTTCCGTCCGAAATACCGCGGACTGCAACAACTCATCACCAAAACTGACCAATCTGGCGTATGAACCGGCAGGAGAAGATATTATCTTCCGGGCGACAGTTTCCTGGAATGGTCTATGAACAGGCAGGCGGTCTACTTTACCCAACCGGGAGCAGCCGAAACAAGGGAAGAGGCTTTGCCTCCACCCGCACCTGGTGAAGTGCTCGTAAAAACTATCCTTTCGGCAGTCAGCTCCGGCACAGAGATGCTGGTCTACCGTCACCAGGTCCCCCAGGATCTACCGCTGGACAGCACAATTGCGGCTCTCTCCGGTAACTTTGATTACCCTGTAAAATATGGTTATTCCGCAGTAGGACAGGTAATCGAGTTGGGACAGGGAGTGGATCGCATGTGGCGGGAAAAACTGGTTTTTGCCTTCCATCCCCACGAAAGCCATTTTACCGCCGCGCCGGGAGAATTATTGCCTTTGCCGGAAGAAGTTGCCCCGGAAGATGCCGTTTTCCTGGCTAACATGGAAACCGCCGTGAATTTCCTGATGGACGGACAGCCGATCATTGGGGAGCAGGTGGTTGTTTTCGGGCAGGGTATTGTCGGGTTGCTGACTACGGCAATGCTCGCGCAAATTCCTCTCGGAAAGCTGGTAACGGTAGATAAATACCCGCAGCGCCGGCGCGTTTCGCGGGAAATCGGGGCGACCTTCTGCCTGGAACCTGACGGTCTTCCGGAAAAACTCTCTCGGTTGCTCCATTCCGACAATTCACACGGCGCCGACCTTGTTTTCGAACTTTCCGGCAACCCGGAGGCGTTCAACCAGGCCATTGCCGTCACGGGATTCGACGGCAGAGTCGTCCTTGGCTCCTGGTATGGTCAAAAGACCGTTAACATGGAACTCGGAGGCCGATTTCACCGCAGCCGCATCCGTCTGATCAGTAGTCAGGTCAGCACACTGTCTCCCGGTTTGACCGGCCGCTGGAACAAAGCCCGCCGTTTGGAAGTCGCGTGGCGGATGCTCGCCGGGATCAAACCGTCACGCTTGATCAGTCATCGTTTTGCCGTTGCCCAGGCCCCGGCAGCATACCAGTTTCTCGACAACAACCCCGGTGAAGCGCTCCAAGTCGTTTTCACCTATTGAAGAAAACAGAGGAAACAAATGTATACCGTAGCAGTTAAAACAGGTTTCTCCGCACAGCACTTTCTTGTCGGTGGAGACTGGGGAGCGGAAAATCAGAAGCACACCCATTATTATGAAATAGAGGTGCTGGTCGAGGGAAACAGCTTGAACGAGCACGGCTATCTGCTCGACATCGATGAGATAAAAAATGGACTGTCCCGTGCTACTTCTTATTTTCGCGACAAAACACTCAACGAGCTGCCGGAATTCCTTGGAATCAACCCCAGCATAGAACACCTCGCGCGGGTAATACATGGAATGTTGTTTGGCCGGATTCAAGATTCACGAATTACCACGACGCGGGTTAAGGTCTGGGAAGATGCCGATGCCTGGGCCTCATACCGAGAGGAGCATTAGATTGCGGGCGGGATTATTGATCTCCGGCACCCTGGACAAACTCACTGGCGGCAACCTTTACGACCGCATGCTGGTAGAACATTTGCGCGCAACCGGCCACTACATGCGGGTCTTTTCTCTGCCCGGCCAAACCTATCCCTCCCGCCTGCTGGGAAATTTCGCCTTTTCCATGATTGAACGCATCAAAGAAGAATCGCTGGATATTCTGCTTCAGGATGAACTGGAACATGCGGCTCTTTTCCAGCTTAATCAACGGCTGAAAAAGCAGATTGACTGCCCGGTCGTCTCCATTGTGCACCATCTCCGCAGCGCAGAATTGAGGCCCAGCTGGCAGAACAGCCTTTACCGGATGGTGGAGCGCCGCTACCTGCAAAGCGTCGACGGTTTTGTCTTCAACGGCGAGAACACGAAGGCTTCGGTGCACCGGCTCTGCGGCAGACAACTGCCTATGGTGGTAGCCCACCCTGGAGGCAACCGCCTCGGAGCTGACACCACCGAAGCTGAAATCATAGATCGGGCGAGGCAGCCCGGAGCTATTCGGGTTTTATTCGTAGGAAATGTTATCCGGCGCAAAGGACTGCATGTCCTCGTGGAGGCAATGAAACAATTGCCGGTTGGAGCATGCACTTTGACGATCATCGGCAGCCTGTCGCTGGACAAGCGTTATGTCCGGGAAATTATACAACAGATAGATCAAAACGGAATGGGAAACCGAGTCGCAATCCTGGGGGCGCTGTCCGACCGCGAGCTGAGCGGGCAATTAAAGTCCGCGCATGTGCTGGCGGTGCCATCATCCTACGAGGGGTTTGGCATTGTTTATCTGGAGAGCAGGGGATTCGGCTTACCGGCAATCGGTTCTGCAGCCGGCGGTGCCGGCGAAATCATCACCCACGAACATGACGGTTTTCTTCTACCCGTGGACGACGTCCATTCCCTGGCCAGGTACCTGAACAGGCTCCATCAGGATCGGAATCTGTTAACAGCCATGAGCCTCAATGCTTTTCAGCGCTTCCAAAACCACCCCACCTGGCAGCAGACCTGCCGGAAAATCACGGCCTTTATGGAAAGCATGACGACAAGAAATGGAAATGGCTCGTATTGAAATCTTCCCGGTGATTTATAGCTAAAGATATATAAAAAATAGACTTATCTATATATGGTTTTTATATTACATTTAAATTAATAAATAGTAGGTTTAAACCTTGATTGTTTCGGGGTTGTTTCCAATATAATTAGGGCGGTAAAAACTTGAAAAAAATTCTGATCACATTAATCAGCCTCCTCTTTTTGACCTCATGCGCTCACGTATCGCCTCTCGGCGCCAAAATCACTTATAAAGAATCCCTCTATGAATATTTCATCGTAGCCGAAGGCAGCAGTCAGGGCAGCATCAACAACCTGGGTGAAATCGTCTATATCAATAAAACCGGTATGTACTCGACTACCCGGGGCCGCTTAAAAGATGCATCCTATGGCAAACGTTTTCCCCGGGTAAATGACTCCGGAGAAGTTGTTTACTGTGGAGCATCAAAACCAACCGGCGAAGGGCCGTGGCTGGTCTATTCCACGGTAAGAGGCAAAATTGCGCGGGGTTTTACTCCAAGCATTAATAATTCCGGAGAGATAGTGTATATAGCTGAACAGGCTTACAGACCAACTATTTATTCAACCGTTCAGGGCAAGCTGGTGCCTGTCAACCACGGGCCCGTGGGTTACCACCTGGACATTAACAATTCGGGAGACGTCATATACAAAGTCAATAATCAGATCTTTTCTACAAAAAGAGGGCTGATAACAACTTTTGCTGCGGATGCTCCATCCGGCATCGCTATTAACAATTTCGGCGACATCCTCTACAGCAATATTAATGGTGTATATTACGTCGACGGCACTAATCTGACAACTAAGATATCGAGAATTTCCAAGCTTGCCCGGTTTGGAGGACCTGTCGACGTCAATGATTACGGCGACTTTGTATTTGGCTTATGGTGCAGCGGAAAGGATAAATCGTTTCTCATACTGGCCACGCAGCGTCCCGGGTATTACGAAAATCAATATAGATCCTGGAAAAAGCTTTCAGGAAACAAGATTCACCATACTGCGCTTCCTTTGCTCTGCCAATAAGTTTCTTCCTGATCCCGGTTTGACCGGCTTGGCGCAGGGCGCCGGCAAAATCTTCGGAAGCAAAAATACCCATAATAATAACCTTGTTAAACGACAAAGAGTTTGTTATTTTCAAACTCACTTTTACCAGGTTGGAAATATGAAAAGTTTCGTTCTCGGCACAGCCGGTCATGTTGATCATGGAAAAACATCGTTAATTAAAGCCCTTACAGGGGTTGACACCGATCGTTTAAAAGAGGAAAAACAACGGGGTATCACTATTGAACTCGGTTTTGCCTCTATTGAACTGCCCTCCGGACAGAAACTCGGCATCGTCGATGTTCCCGGACATGAAAAATTCATCAAAAATATGGTCGCCGGCGCTGCGGGTATTGATCTGGTCATGATGGTCATTGCCGCCGACGAGGGAGTAATGCCTCAGACCAAAGAACATCTGCACATATGTTCTCTTCTGGGAATATCCCAGGGCCTCGTCGCCCTGACTAAAACGGACATGGTGGAAAAGGACTGGCTTAACCTTGTTCAATCGGAAATTACCGAATTTTTAGAAGGAACCTTTTTAGAAGGAGCGCCTGTTATTCCCGTTTCCGCCGTTACGGAAGAAGGCTTGCCCGATCTCATCCAGGCTTTGGATACCATTGTCGGCCAACTGGCCGAAAAAATGGATGACGGAATTTTTCGTCTGCCGATAGATCGTGTTTTTACAATGAAGGGCTTTGGCACGGTTGTTACCGGCACACTCGTTTCCGACCACATAAATACCGGAGAAGAAGTTCTGATCCTTCCCGAAAATATCGCCGCCCGCATAAGAGGCCTTCAGGTTCATAATCAGTCGGTGGAGGAAGCGTGGGCCGGCCAGCGTACAGCCATCAACTTACAGGGAATTGAAAAATCCATCATCAACCGCGGCAATGTTCTTGTACGTCCGCAAACCGTCTGGCCTTCTCAGCGCCTCGACGTCTTTGTTGAATATCTCGCTTCCAATCCCAAAAGTCTAAAAAACAGAACCCTGGTCCGGCTGCACACCGGCACCAGTGAAATTATATCGCGAATAATTCTTCTGGAAAACGACGAACTTGCGCCTGGCCAAAAGGGATTCGCTCAGCTTATATTGTCCGAGGAAGACGTCGTTGTAACCGGTGATCATTTTGTTTTGCGCAGCTATTCTCCGGTGACAACAATCGGCGGTGGTCAAATAATTGATTCTCTTCCTAAAAAACACAAAAGACTCAACGATAAAATTATTGCGGATCTGGATTTATTGCAGAAAGGCAACCTTCAGGAAAAGATTAGCGTAATTCTGGAAAGAACCGGTTTTACAGGAATCAATCTGCCGCACCTGGCATTCCGCCTGGGTGTTAAAGCGAAAAAAGTTCGAGAAGCGCTGGAAAATTTATTTTCGGGCAAAAAAGCGTTCCTGCTCGACAGCGACGACACAACCGTTATTTCCGCCCGCTTCTTCCAGCAAATTGAAGAAACCATTATCAGAATAATTACCGACTATCACAAAAATAATCCCCTGAAGGCGGGAATCTCCAAAGAAGAACTGAAAGTGTCACTGGAAAACGCCGTTTCGCCGAAACTTTTCAACATTGTTTTGAGTGCTCTCAATAAGAAAGGAACCATTGTCAGTGATAAAGACAACGTGCGACTGGCCAAACATCAGGTGGAACTGGCAGGCGATCTGGATGCTCTGCGCCGGGACATAGCCCGGATTTACAAAGAATCCGGTCTTACGCCTCCGTTTCTCAAAGATGTCATAAGTCAATTCAGTGCGCAAAAAGCAAAAGCACAAAGCATAATCAATTTGATGCTCAAAGAAGGCGAATTGATTAAAATCAATGAAGAGCTTTGTTTTGCCGGTGAAATCTTGAACAAATTAAGAAATGATTACAAGGCGATGCTGATAAAAGACGGCAAGGCAACACCCGCCAGCTTCAAGGAATTAACCGGTCTTTCCCGCAAGTATATAATTCCCTTAATGGAATATTTCGATATGAATAAGCTCACCGTCCGCGTCGGCGACCACCGCATTTTGAGAGAAAAAACGTAAGCCGGATAATACGAGGTTCAATCGTCCTCCGATTGAACCTCGTATTTAGTATGAAATGCACTTTGGCTTAAGCTTGAGGTTCAATCTGCAAGATTGAACCAGCAAAAAGAAGATTAGACGGAAAAAGAGGAGTTCAATTTAACCACCGGCGGCATCCGGCCAGGTCACGGGAAATCTCCGTTTTCCTCTTGACTTTTCTTATCATGGATGTCCCCAGAATATGCTAAACATCTCAACTAGACCTGCTGCAGTTTGAGCTGCACCAATTGCAACCTCCAATGTTTCTCCTTGATTGTATTCGGAAATCAGTGGCGCAGTTCCTATAGGCGTGCTGTAATAAGATGCCATTGCTCTAATTGCTTGTGCTGTTGTCGCATCAAGATTCATGCTTTTTCCTCCTATTGAAATATTTTGTGTAATATACATCTATACCGATAAAGCCGATAAGAACGAATACAGCTAGTGGCCAAACGAGACGTTTCCCTGTGCGCATACGCCGTTCCGTATATTCACGACTGATAAACTTTTTGCCCTCACAGCTTAACTCTACCAGGCGGTTTCGGTGATATCCCAGATAGGCATTTTGTGAAAACCATGTAATCGACACCTCCTTGCCTTCAAGCTTAAGTCTGTCTTTCTGTCGCAGACATAAATTCTTATCTATGAGCGTATCTCCACATGTAAAAAAGATTTTGCCTTGCGGCGTTCTAAGACCTGTCATGTTGCCTCCCCTTACGTAGGGCCCTAAGAACAATTCTCCGTTTGTTTTGCGCAATTCATTGGCAGGTGGAATTTCTGCAATGATTTCGTGATAAACTGGTATTACTATCATGAAAACATACATCAATACTAAACCAACTCTTTGCCATCTGCTTGTTGCAAATTGAATATATTTTTGCCTGAAACTCCCCCAATTCATTTGTCAGTTACCCCCGGAAGCAATTGGGGTCACATCTCGTTTCTTGACATCTGCCATATTTTCACCTTCATATCTTCAACTGCAAAACACCTTGCCTTATAAACAAATATCTCGCCGTTATTTCGATGGCGTAGTCTACTTTGTCTATTTCATGTCTTAATGGGGGTCAGGTCTATTTTCTTAACATTTATATCTTTTTGTTGTCAATTAATTGTACGATTGAACGTAACGTCTTTTGTTACATGTAACGAAAACAGCCCCATTGACATTTTAACCCTGCTCATGTTTTCCTTTTTTGGGGCTTGCCCCCAGCTGCCCGATTTCTGTACTTAAATTTTTACTTAAATGCCTCATAGTAATAATGGCAAAGATCATCATGATAGCCCCAACCTATACCTTCGGCAGATTCCATAATTTTTTCTAACCTTTCCCGAAAAGGCAACTGTTTCCGTTGTGGCATTTTAAGGACAGATTCTATTGCCTTTTCATACATGGCAATTAACGTATCGTAAAAGATTTCGTTAATATCGCCGAAATCAAGAGTAAATTGATTACCGCACTTAACAAAATATATCATCAAATCTAAAGTGCTCTCATCGTTGCCGGTTGCCTTTGCAAAATCCTTAATTGCTTTCTCTGCTTTATCAAAGTCGAAAAAATCATTCTCACTCATCACATCGGGATGCAATGCTTCTAAAATTATTCTTTTGTATTTTTGACGAGAATCATCGCCTTTTATCAATCGAGCATGTAGAAAAATTTTGTTATCCTCTGAAAGTTGGTAAAGATCCTTTACAAGCTCAATTAGCTGATTGGCTTCATATTCCTTTATCGATTTTTTTACGTCGCTCCAATTTCGTTTTTTTTGTATTTCTTCTTTCATATTTTATTCACAGAACGTTGCTTGTAAGCCGCGCGTTTCGCGACATAAACCGGATTTTTTTGTCGGGCAATTAGTGGTGGTCAATAAATACGGAGATTTCCCATGACCTGTCCGGATGCCGCCGGAATACTCCTAATTTAAAACGTCAGGATGTCCCCTTCCTGTTTGTTACTGTTTCTCGTCTGAGAACTTTTTGCATTATTTTTTGATTTGTTAATTTTAAGTTCTCTACAGTAACGAGTCTTGTCACCAGAAAATGCCTGGCATTTATATATGGAACCATTCGGCGTAATGGCTGTCCAAATTATTTCCTTTGTTTCAATTCATTGGGATAATGTTTATCAGGCATTAATAGTGTTCATTGCCAATTAGAGTCTTACATCTTAGTACCGAATGATATCTTGTTGATAGCAGGAAGGAAGATTTACGGTTAATTTTTATGCCACAGGCCAATAATGCCTCATTCAAAAACACCCTTCTTCTTCACGTAAGCTGTTCAAGAACTGTTCATATTCGGCATCCGTCAATTCTTCATCGGAACCGGGGATCGCCGGCAACATGCCGGCCATATCTTTTTCAATGCGCTCTTTCGGCACGCCGCTTACTTCATGCAGAATCTGGATAAAAGCATCTTTACGTTTCACTTTATTACCTCAAAGAAATTATTTCACGTAAAATAACAGCAAAGTAGAATCAAATCAATGGAAAAGTCCATAACGAATTGCCTCAAATAAAATGTTACCGAAAGGGTGGATAAAAAAGGTACGTTGACTCATAAACCGATGTTACCGGAAAGAGATTCGGAAACGGAGGTTTGACATATGAGTCCTCAGGCCAAGGAA
>JBDKUX010000134.1:0-3699 GCA_039679455.1 Smithella sp.
ACATGGATTAAATACCATAAAACTCAATAAATATCGACTATTATATTGTAAATTCAGCATGTTGATTTGAATTTCGACTGATTTTTTGCTTCGTGTGTCGGTCTTAAATCCGACAGACTGCTAGGAGTCTGTCGGACTTAGGGTGCAATTTTAAGTATATAGCAGTTGCTAAGAAAGTATAACTCAGCAGCATATTTGATATTATCCAGCAATTATGCTTGCATTGCCGCAGTCTTTCATGTATTTATTATTCAGTAATAACAAGCTGTTATATAATATGGAGATTGCAATTAAACGTGACAATTTTGTTCCGCTGGCATATATAAATTATCATTTTGTTAGATTATGAGGAGACGAGTCATAATTTAAAATGATTATTTTGGATAATGACGAACGCAAATGCTTTGTCGCTCTAACCATTATGTTCAGAGGTTATGAAGGAAAATATGGCTAAAAATATTGTACTTTGTTCTGACGGTACGGGAAATCAAGACATCAAAAATCGTGGCACCAATGTCTTTAAAATTTACGAAGCGGTAGATACTGAAGGCCATAAAACAGGCTTGCTTCCACAACAAATCGCTTTTTATGATGAAGGAGTTGGAACTTCGCGAGTGCCCTTGATTAAATTGATAGGAGGCGCTTTTGGCTATGGCTTTTCGAAAAATGTAAGGCGGCTATATCGCGATTTGTCTAACGTGTACGAAGATGGAGACAACATATATCTGTTTGGTTTTAGCCGTGGAGCATATACCGTTCGAGCTTTAGCTGGATTTATTCAATATTGCGAAAAAATACCAAGGGCTGCCGACTATGAAGAACAGGATAGGCTTACCAAAGAAATTAAGTATAACTGGAGTGCTTTCAAACGGAAAGAGTTTAGGCGCTGTTTGTGGTCTCTGCTGCAGATCACTTGGCTAAAGATTCGAGGGGAAAAAATTGACAAAAAACCGTGGGACAAGGCGAATGAAAAAGAAAATGAAGAGCTCCTTAAGTTTATCGGGGTTTGGGATAGTGTGGGAGCTATCGGCGTTCCCATCAAAGAACTGCGGGATATTCTAAGTATCATTTATCCTATATCCTTTAAAGATAACAGTCTTGGGCCCGGAGTTGGAATAGCTCGTCACGCTTTGTCTATTGACGAAGAGCGGCTTACTTTTGCTCCAATACTCTGGGATGAAAAGAACGAACCAAATGAACCTGATAGAAAGCGAATAAAACAAGTCTGGTTTGCTGGCGTACATTCAAACGTTGGTGGAGGATACCCAAAGCAAGGCATGTCATTGGTTTCCCTTGACTGGATGATGAATGAGGCTAAAAATGCAGGCCTGCGCTTTATCAACAGCGATCGCCTATTCGTGAGGAGACACCAGGATGTCCACTCTGCACTATACGACTCGCGAAGCGGCTTTGCTCTGTATTACAGGTGGAATCCTCGGAACATCAGCAAATTGTGTGAATACAGCAATGTTACAAACCCTACAATACACATTAGTGTTCTTGAAAGAATCGCATATGGTACGGATGGATATGCTCCGGGTAATATACCTTACAAATTCGAGATTGATACGACCAGCAGCATTAAATCATGGCCGTCTGAAAAGATAGAGGATGTACGAAATAAAATACGAAAAAAAAGATCAAAAGTAAAAAACTGTTCCTCACCATTGGAAGAGATGAAATGCACAATCTTATCGGGAAAAGCTTCGTACTGGGCGTTTGTATTGCTTTCGATTTCATTTGCAATACGCATACTATTGAATCCACCTAAATTTTTAACTTTGCTTATCTATTATTTATCTGGAGTTAAATTTGAAATACCAACTGAATTCATTGAAAAACTATATGGCATGGAACTATTGGTGCCGATACTTTCCTTTCTGTCAGAGATATCCATGGCCAAGGCAGTTCTCTTATCAATCGTGGCTGGCTTGATCATAAACCTATGGTCCACCAAATTCGTCGACTCTCGCCTCGAAGAGAACTATCGGAACTATTGGCGGAAGGAGAGAAAATTTCTCCGTGAGAAATTGACCGGTACAGGCATTCGTTGCCACTATTGACGACCGACCTCAGATATTGATAGAGATGAGCCGAAAACAGACGATATCAACATTCTCACATCCATAAAAGGTATCGGAGACAAAAGCGCTGTAAATTTTCTTATTGAGATAAATGGCGATGTTCATCAGTATGAACGTCCCAGGAAAATCATCGCCATGGCAGGATTAGATCCGGCTGTTTACCAGTCAGGTCAGCATGAAGGTAAAAGTAGGATCACGAAACGGGGAAATCGTCATCTGAGGAGAATCATAATCATATGGATGATGACAACAACCGTGATTCATTACAATGATATTTTCAAGGCGTATATCTTAAACGAAGGGCGGAGGGTTTGCCTTATAAAATGGCAATATTGGCCACTGCACACAAATTGATCCGTGTCATCTATACCATGCTGACAAGACAGACAAATTTTTGCCCACAGATGAATTCTTGATAGTTGACTGTTTTCTGCATACTCATTGATGAATAATATTCCTACCCTGTGTAAATCCCCGTTCATTTATCCCGATTAAGTCTTATAATTTCCAAACTCCAAAGACCTCGCAGAGAAATGAATGGGAGGCACACCATGACCACAAAAGAAGCAATAACATTGTTCAAATAATACCTTCAATCAAACCATAAAAAACGGACAATAGAAAGTTACGGTCATCTACTTGAAAGGTATGAGGCGGTTCATGCGCAGAGAGATTTTGAGACCATATCTCCTGACGAGATTTTTCATTTCCTGGAAACCCTGACCGGAAATATGGCGAAATCGACACGCAGGCTACGATATGCCCAATTGAAGGCCTTATAATTTTATCATTGATCGTTGTTCTCTGAATATGAGAAATCCCTGTAGCACACCGCTGCTGAGTAAATCCTTCAAAGCGCCGAAACAACAGCCGCATAGAATTCTCGACCGGGAAACTGTGGACGAGATGATCTACAACACAAAGAAACAGCGGGATCGTTTGATACTGGAACTTCAGGCACGTTGCGGTTTGCGGATTGGAGAATTGTTGAAGATCAAAGTATCGGATGTTTCTGACAGGACGATAACCCTGCGAGAACCTAAATCGGGGAAAGAAACGGAAAGGGCATACATGCCGGAGAACATATCGAGAAAACTTGCAGCTTATATCAAAGAGAAAACCATGAATGCAGAGGATCGAATATTCCCCATTTGCTACTCGACGGCAAGATCACTCGTTAAAAGACTCGGAATAAAATTGAATGTTCATGTGGCACCTCATGATCTCCGGAGATATTCAGCGACTTATACCAGCAGAAACGGGATTCCACTCGAAGTAGTATCGAAAGTAATCTTGCGGCATCAGGATTTGAAAACAACACAGATTTATCTGGGAAAAATCAGTGATTCTGAGGCGATCCGGTGGATGGACATCCTTCATGGGAAATAGCTTTACTGTTTATAACCAAATGAAACATTGAGGTCTCTGGGGTAATAATATTATAGAGGTTTTGATGATGATGGTATTTGTTAAGGAAAAATACGCTACATAGCTTCCTCTTCTAAGGAAGATGTCAAGAATATTTCTTTATACAGATCGTTAAAGCTGAAAATGGTTGTGATGGTACTTCAACCTTTTTTCCTTTTCACCTAACCTCTTTTATTCTACGGGCCCT
>JBDKUX010000135.1:0-26332 GCA_039679455.1 Smithella sp.
ATCAGGGAGCGTTCGGCGAAAATGGATTCATCATGCATGGAAACGACAAGTACCGGCATGTTTTTATAGTTTTTGGAAATATCTTTAATCAGACTGATGCCTTCTCCATCTTTCAGCGACAAGTCCAGAATTACCAGATCCGGCTTCAGGCGCTGGATTTCACTCCAGCCGTGGATCTTGTCTTCGGCCTCCCCGCAAACAACAAGATCGGGTTCCTGGTTGATCAGTTCGCGCAGACCGAGCCGAAAAATAGGATGATCTTCCACGATCATAATTCTGCGCTTTTCGCTTGATGATAAGCCATTCATACTTTTCTGTCCTTTTCTTCCGGATTCCTCAATGAACAGGAAACGATGGTTCCTCCTTCGGGGCCGCCTTCGATATTCAGTTCCGCGTGGATCATTTTGGCACGATAGCTCATGATACGCAAGCCCATTCCTTTTGTCGAACCCGCATTTGATATGCCGCTGCCGTTGTCCGTAATTCGCAAAGTGATTTTCCCTCCGCTGGATGACAGGTCAATGTTGATCAGTTTTGCCCTACCATGTTTAATGGCGTTCTGGGTTGCCTCCTGGGCAATGTAAAATAGATGGGTAGCCAGGGCGTTGTCGTTGATTAAAACAGGCTCATCACATTCGAAAAGGCATGTGACTCCAAACGTTTTTTCAGTATTTTCAGCCAGTTCCATTAAGGCTGATTCCAGACCGCTGGCCATCATATGAACGGGGCAGAGTCCCCGGGCCAACCCTCTCGTTTTTTCCACCGCTTCACTTATAAGGCTTCTGATTTTTTCCGTGTAGACATTATGACCTCCGGCCAGATCCCTCTCCTTGTCCGATAAAACCTTGCTTAAAACCTCGATGCCGATCAGATGGGCGCAGAGATCATCGTGAAGATCCTGACCGATCTTTTGACGTACGCCGTCTGCAATATTCATAACTTCCTGTTCCAGGCGTCTCCACTCGGTAATATCTTCAATGGTAGTAAGAATACATTGCTCACCGCGAAGCTCAATCCATTCACCGGAAAGCAGACAGGTACGGGCTTCACCGGATTTGGTTCGTAATTCAATTTCCTTGCCGCGCAGATGTTCCTTACTCTCCAGCTGGGTTCCCAGCATTAAGGTATCTTCGCGACTCGTGAACAATTGCAACTCAACAGGGGTCTTGCCGAGTACCTCCTCAGCAGAATAACCTGTTAAACGTAAAAAGGTTTCATTGATGCTGATGAATCGCTTTGTCGCGAGCGAGGCAATGCATATGGAATTCGGGCTTGATTGAAAGGCCTTCGAAAGAACTTCTTCGGAATGCCGGAGTGCCTCCTGAGTATGCTTGTGTTCCTTGATTTCATCCTGAAGATTCCGACTGTATTTCTCCAGCCATTCCATAAAGGTATTGAAATATGATGCAAGTTGACCCATTTCATCCCGGGACGCATTATTCATTCGGACGGAAAAATCTCCCGTAGCGCCGGTCGCAAACCGGTCCATGAGATTTTGTATAGGCCGGGTGATGGACGAACTGATGCGTAAAGTAATCGGTATGAACAACAACAGAGATATGACAACCGTGAAGAAAATGATGTTGCGCACGGTGACGAGTGGAGCATAAAATTCATCAAGATAACTGGAAGAAACCACAATCCAGTCTAATTCGGGTATATAATTGAATATGACGAATTTTAGGCGTGGAGTCGATTCATCAGGGTTTTTCCAGGAATAGATGATTTTTCCATTCTTGCGCTGGCACATCTCCTGGATGAAATAACGTCCGTTGGCGTCTTTCTCATTGAAGAGATTTTTTTCGTCAATCTTGGGATGAATTACTACATTTCCTTTGCTGTCGACGATAAAAGAGTATCCCGTTTTGCCGAAGCGCGGCGATAGGATGCTGTCCCGGAAATCGTTCACATTAATGAGCCGGTTGAATTCCTCGCGATAGGAAGTGGCGGTGATGATCCAGTCCCAGGGAGCAAAATAGGTCATATAAAGGGCTTTGGGCTTGGGTTTGGCTTCATCAGGGTTTTTCCAGTCGTATTCAAGATAGCCTTCCCTCATCGATTTCTGCTTCCGGACGAATTCATAATCGGAAACATTTCTCTTAAGAAGTGCCTGCTGGGGATGAACAACAATAACTCCTTTGCTGTCCAGGCAATAGAGATAGGTCATCCCTTCTATTGTCTGGCTGAGGAGAACAGCTGTCGCCTGGGCCTTTGCCTGGGCTTCCGTTAACTTTCCCATCTTGTATTGTCGATAGAAATGATCGGCAATTTCACGGTTTTTTAAAGCCATGGCCCGAAGGTGGCTCTTAATCGACACGGTTACGGATGATCTGACCGTATTCAGGATACTTGCGGTGGAATTATTCAACTCGTTTTCGATATTGTTTTCGACTGTTTTCAGGACGAGATAGTAGATACTGGAGTAACCCAGGGCTATAGCCAGAACAAATACCAGGGAGTAACTGAATAAAAGTTTGTAGCGAATACGCAGGTGCTGTAATGGATTAAATTTACGCATGGACTTCTTGCTCCATCAATAAAATTTTTACGCGAGGCTTTAACCTGCCTGCGTATATGCTTGTCATTATATATCAGTCAGCGGGCAGGAAATGTTCCTGAAGAGAGGATTAGAACAATAAATGGAACTCTGATTAGCAAATATAATAAAGATTGTTTAAAAAGGCAAATCATCGTGGTTCAGGATGCGAATTCCCCGTTCTTTCATGATCTGAACGGTGTCAGCGATATTTCCTGCCGGCACATCAACGCCCCGACAGGCATCCAGAATAACACTGACATTAAATCCCATATTCTTTGCATCCACGGCGCTGTAATAGACACAATAATCAGTGGCGAGACCGCAAAAAAATAAATCCTGAACGGCGAACCCTTGCAGGTATGAGTGCAGACCGGTGAAGGTCTTCTTGTCGTTTTCCATAAAAGTTGAATAGGAATCGATATTTATATGACCGCCTTTGCGGATGATCAGATCGACGGGGCGCAAGTCCAGATCTTTGTGAAAATCAGCGCCAAAGGAGCCTTGGACGCAATGAACAGGCCACATGACCTGTTGAATATCACCTATGGAGATAATGTCGTAAAGTTCTTTATTGTGGGTAGCAGCAAAAGAGACATGGCCCGTGGGATGCCAATCCTGGGTGGCGACTACTTTATCAAACTTTTGCGTAAGCGAGTTCACAACCGGAATAATCTCGTTGCCTCCCGCCACAGCCAGCGCGCCGCCGGGACAGAAATCATTTTGTATATCCGTAATGATCAGGCAATTTTTCATTTCAGTGCCTGTCGGCACCTTGGGCATAATTCACAGCCGCTTCGATAAATTTGCTGAAAAGAGGATGGGGATTTGTCGGCTGGGATTTAAATTCCGGATGAAACTGGCAGCCTAAAAACCAGGGATGGTCTTTTAATTCCACAATTTCCGCCAAGCGGCCATCCGGCGACGCCCCTGTTATCCGCAATCCTTTATCCGTCAATGCTTTTTTGTAGTCGTTATTGAATTCGTAGCGATGCCGGTGACGCTCCGAAATTTCTTCCTGTCCGTAAGCGTCAAAGGCAAAGGAATCAGGTGATATCAAACAAGGCCAGGCGCCCAAACGCATCGAGGCTCCCATATCCTGAACATTGCGCTGTTCGGGAAGCAGATCTATTACCGGATAAGGAGTCTGAGGATCAAATTCGGAGCTGTTGGCCCGGGCCAGACCGCAAATATTTCGGGCATATTCCACCACCGCCATTTGCATACCCAGACAAATTCCGAAAAAGGGAATTCTCTTTTCCCGCGCGTACTGCGCAGCGGTGATCATGCCTTCAATGCCGCGAATGCCGAAGCCTCCCGGTATCAGAACTCCGTCCACATCATCAAGCATGCCGCCCAGGCCTTCCTCTTCCACCTTTTCCGAATCGATGAATTTTAATTTTACCCGGCAGTTATTGCTGATGCCGCCATGCACAAGGGCTTCATTGAGGCTTTTATAGGAATCGGTCAGATTAACATATTTACCGACAATGCCTATACATACCTCATGTGTGGGATTGTGAAATTTACGGACAACTTCTTCCCAGACGTCAAGCTTGGGCTGACCGGTCCAGATATTGAGCAGATCGACTATCTTGGCATCCAGACCTTCACGATGATAAATTAACGGCACCTCGTAAATGCAGCTGACATCCTTGGCGGTAAAAACGGCGGCGACTTCTACATTGCAGAAAAGGGCAATTTTCGCTTTGATTTCTTCGGAAAGGAAGTTTTCCGTCCGGCACAACAGAATGTCCGGCTGAATACCGATCTCGCGCAACGCTTTGACGCTGTGCTGCGTGGGCTTGGATTTAACCTCCCCCGCGGTTTTAATGAAAGGCACCCAGGTTAAATGAATAAAGATGGCATTTTGTCTTCCGACTTCGTTGCGGAATTGACGAATAGCTTCCAGAAAGGGCAGGCTTTCAATATCGCCGACAGTCCCGCCTATTTCCACGATCGCCACATCAAAGCCATCGGCCGTATTGCGAATGAAATCTTTGATTTCATTGGTTATATGGGGTATCACCTGAACAGTCTTACCGAGATAATCGCCGCGTCTTTCCTTGGTGATAACAGAAAAATAAACCTGCCCTGTGGTCAGGTTATTGCTTTTTCCCATACGGGTGGATGTGAAGCGCTCATAATGGCCCAGATCGAGATCCGTCTCCGCACCGTCATCGGTAACGAAAACTTCTCCATGCTGAAAGGGGCTCATGGTGCCGGGATCGACATTAATATACGGATCCAGTTTTTGATTGGTAACTTTCAGTCCACGACTTTCGAGCAACGCTGAAATAGATGCCGCCGCCAGACCTTTACCCAGTGAAGATAGAACACCTCCGGTAACAAAGATGAATTTTGTTTTCATATTTTTCGAATTGAACCTTTCCATGCAACAACACAGTGCTATAAAGAACTAAAAATACGAACGATCAGCCGATTTCAGTTTTCACCACATCGGCGATCATCCGGCAGTATCTGTCCGTAACGCCGTCAGACGGTCCTTCCACCATGACGCGGCACATATTCTGCGTACCGGAATATCTGACCAGAACCCGCCCTTCATCACCCAATTCCTGCTCCACCTGCCCGATGACTTCCACAAGCCTGGGAACGTCGGAAATCTCCGGTTTGCTTTTCACGTCGATGTTAATCAGCTTCTGCGGAAAAATATCCATGAGGCGCGCCAGTTCGGACAGCGGCTTGCCTTCTTTGAGCATGGCGGCAATGAGCTGCATGGCCGCAATAATGCCGTCTCCGGTTTTGTGGTGTTCAAGAAAAATCATGTGCCCGGCATCTTCACCGCCAACGATGGCGCCCAGGCGCAGCATGTCCGCCAGGACGTAGCGATCCCCTACATTGGAGGCATGATGTTGAAATCCATACTTTTTACAGGCCAGTTTAAATCCCAGGTTGCTCATAACTGTGCTGACAACAAGATCATTCTTCAGCCGGTCTTCTTTTTTTAACATATATGCGCAGATGATGAGCAGCTGATCTCCTGAAATTTCATTTCCTTTTTCATCTACGGCAATCAAACGATCTCCATCCCCGTCAAAGGCCAGCCCGACTGCCGCCCCGGTTTGAATCACCTTATTTTTCAAATCCTGGGTATGCTGAGAACCGCACCCGTCGTTGATATTAATACCGTTGGGGGTATTGTGAATAACAGTAACGTCGGCGCCGAGTTCGTCAAACGCGTCGGGTGCGACCCGGTAAGTGGCGCCGTTGGAGGTATCCAGCACAATTTTCATTCCTTCCATGGACAGTTCGCGGGGAAAGGAATTTTTTAGAAACACGATGTATCTGCCGTGGATGTCATTGATGCGGATGGCTTTGCCCATAGCTTTCGCAGGCGGCAGAAGATCAGCGAGATTACCGTCTAAAATCATATCTTCGATTTTGTTTTCCTGCTCATCGGTCAGTTTAAAACCATTGGCATCGAAGATTTTGAGCCCGTTGTCCTGAAAAGGGTTGTGGGATGCGGAAATAACAATGCCGGCATCGGCGCGCATACTCTGCGTGATGAAGGCGATTCCCGGAGTGGGCAGCACACCGACCAGATAGGAGTCTCCCCCCATGGAAGTAATACCCGCTTCCAGGGAACTCTCCAGCATATAGCCGGAAATACGGGTATCTTTTCCGATAATTACTCGAGCCCGGTGACTGTTTCTTTTAAATAGATATGCTACGGTTTGTCCGACTTTAAAGGCGATTTCCGCATTCATCGGATAGCGGTTGGCCTCTCCTCTGATCCCGTCGGTTCCGAATAATTTTCCCATGAGTATTAACTTCCATCAGTATTGAACTAGATCGTTCTAAATAAACCTGTGGATGATAGCACTCTTGATATTCTTTGGCAATAGTAATCAACAATACTCTGAAGCCATTTAACTCCTTTTGTGGATATATCAGGCGGGAGTTGATGAATTGATTCGATATACGGCATGGCGCCGTTTCTTCCGGATTGCAAGAAGCACTCGAGAAATACTTCTTGATTTCGCTGGATTACGCCATCATTTATTTTCCCGGAAAAGACGCCTGCAACACCATCCATGTGTTCAAACAAGGCCTGTTTTTCATCAAGCGGCTGTGCTTCCACTTGCCGGGCCGGCATGGAAACGGCTTTTTCCGCCATAATTTTAAGGCGTTTGAGGCGTTCTTGCATCGCCAGGGAAAGATTCTCCATCGCCCCGTCATAAATCAATAAGCCGAATTCCCGAGTCTCAAAAAACTGTTTTCTTACATGGGCATACCATGCTTCCAGGGCTTTAAGATTGGCCAAGTAGAGAATATTGTTTTCCAGAATATGCCGGAAACCGGGGTAGGCCGCAGGAATAAATTCCCGGACCTCCCGGGGCTGCGGTATATCGAATATCAATTGATTGCCTTGAGGATAGTCTTTTCTTAAGATGGAGCCAGCCGCCACAACAGCGCCGTAGCCGACGCGCAGCGGGCCGACCATTCCACCCTGTCCGCCCAGAAAAATGGGGGGTTGGTTCAACATAACCCCCCGGGGAACATCGCCAATCAAAGAGGGGGTGGTTTTGTCGGCGTTAGGAGTAAAGTTAAAGTGAATGTAAGAACTTCCCACTTCACTGTGATTGCTGCGGCTTGTGCCCCCGGCCATCAGACAGTCACAGAAATTAATCAGGCTGCCCAGTGTGACAAACGGGAAAAGAATCGTCTGCTTCAACCCGACGCAGTGCGCTCCAACCGTCTGTTCCTCCAGAATGCATCCGTCGCGAACATGCGCGCCCATTCCCATGCCGGCATCGTCGAGAAAAACGGAGTGAGAAAAGTAGCCGCCTTTCAACTCGACTTTCGAGCCCAGCTGGCAGTTATCGATGGTAACGGGAGCCTCATAACCGATGATACTCCCTGCCGATATGACCGTGTTTTTGCCGTAAATTCTACAGCCCGGATATATTTTAACATTGGAAGACGAGATGTTGTCAATATTGACCTCGTCTCCTATATCAAGACTTTCAGGATTTCTTATACTTACACCTTTATCGAGCAGTTGGTGTATTTTTTCATAAGATTTTGGTTTAAAATCCATCCAGTCTACCTGTTTGCGGGAGCGAATAATCTTTGGGCATAACCTTTGGATCATCGCCCCCGCGCCAGAAATTAATTACACAACACCGAAAGCCAGCATGGCTTTGGCCACTTTAAGGAAACCGGCAATGTTGGCGCCGGTGACATAGTCGCCTTTCTTACCATAAGCTTCCGCCGTGTCAAAGCAATTCTTATGAATGCTCTTCATGATGATGAGCAGGCGGTTGTCAACTTCTTCGCTTGTCCAGGAATAGCGCATGCTGTTCTGGCTCATTTCCAGACCGGATGTAGCCACGCCGCCCGCATTGGCTGCTTTGCCCGGACCGTAAAGGATATTATTTTCCTGATAAATCCTGATGGCTTCCGGTGTGGAAGGCATGTTGGCGCCTTCGGCTACACAGATGCAGCCATTTTTCACCAGAGCTGCTGCATTGTCGCTGTTGACTTCGTTCTGCGTCGCACAGGGCAGAGCGATATCCACTTTAATGCCCTGTTCACGAATGACGTCCCAAACATTCTTGCCTTCGTAGCAGACTGTTTTATATTTATCCGCGTATTCGGAAATGCGGCCGCGCTTGACGTTTTTCAGATCCAGAACGTATTCACACTTCTTTTGGTCAATGCCTTTCTCATCGATAATTGTTGCTGATGAATCACAAAGGGAAATAACTTTTCCGCCCAGCTGATTGACTTTTTCCACGGCATACTGGGCGACGTTGCCGGCGCCGCTGATGGCGACTGTCTTGCCCTTGAAATCCAGACCGCGAGTCGCGAGCATTTCTGCCGCAAAATAGGTGGTGCCGTAACCGGTTGCTTCGGGACGAATCAGACTTCCACCGTATTCCAAACCTTTGCCGGTCAGAACTCCGGTGTGCTCATTGCGAAGTTTCTTGTAATAACCATAAAGGTAGCCGATTTCACGACCGCCGACGCCAATGTCACCAGCGGGAACATCCACATCCGCGCCGATATGACGGAACAATTCACGCATAAAAGCCTGGCAGAATCTCATGACTTCGCCATCGGATTTGCCTTTGGGATCAAAATCCGATCCGCCTTTGGCGCCGCCCATGGGCAGCGTAGTCAAAGCGTTCTTCAAAATCTGTTCAAAACCCAGGAATTTAATGATGCCCAGGTTAACGGACGGATGGAAACGCAGGCCGCCTTTGAAGGGACCGATGGCATTGTTGAATTGTACGCGGAAACCGCGGTTGACAACGACTTTACCTTTATCATCCACCCAGGGTACGCGGAAAATTACGGCTCTTTCCGGTTCTACAAGCCGCTCATAGATATTGGCTTTAACAAATTCCGGATTTTTCTTCACAGTTGGTTCCAAGGTTTCCATAACCTCTTCCACGGCCTGATGAAATTCAGGCTGATCCGGATCAGTTTGCTTTACTTTGGCGATAACGTCTTTGATTACTGACATAATTTACTCCCCCTCTAAAAAATTTGTTATTTAATTTTGCGCATCAATCTGTGCATTACATCTTAAAATTATTTAAAGCTTCTCGATATCCTGAAGATTTTCATATTCCATCATCGTGGACATGGCTTTATTGTCCACTTCAAAACCTGCTTCATAGGCTGCCGCGACCGGATTGAGGCCGCCGACCAGAATCATGCCGATTTTGTTAATATCCACGTGAGTTTGACAAATGGGATGACCGATACCACCTATTGATAAAACGCCATTGATGCCGACCTCGTTAAAATCATCTATAATATCATCAACTAATGGACGGCTCAGTGCGGGAATTTCACGGAAGTTGGCCAGAATTTTACCCTCGCCTTCTTCCACGACTTGCCTGACGGAGGTCATTTTGCCGCGGATAAAGATTTCCGACGGATCAAGGGAGGAACCGGCGTAATGGATCAACTCCACAAATCTCAGGCTTTCTCCTTTTCTCATCTGGAGAATGCCGCCGAATTTGGAATCAATGGGGATGCCGTGCCTCAGGAGAACGCCGTTTATCACAATGCTGCAGACCGTCGCCAATCCGACTTTGCCCGGCGGCACCACAAGCTCGCCCAGAGTTTTTCCGGCCTCGGCTACGGCAATGCGGGAAGATACCGCCAGCTTTTTGGAAAAAACAGGTTTCATCACTTGCAGCGCAGCGGAAAATTGATCCTCCGGAAAAAAAGAAACATTTACCGGCACGAGGCCGCGCTTCTTCTTGATGTCAAATGTTGTTTTAAAAGAAAGAATGTCTATTCGGGAAATGGAAAGCCCCATCTTGTCCTGTACACGGGCGTCGGTAATTTCACTGAGACCCTGCTCTGTGACTACACGGCCGTCACGCCTGCCCACCAGGCGGGTGAGCCCGCGTTCATCCATGATCTTAAGATGATAGCGGACAGTCCTTTCACTGAGCTGTACATCGCGCTCCGACATCTTGCGGGCGATAACGCGCGCTCCCAGCGGCCCGGGACTTTCGTGCAGAATTTTCAAGATCAGGAGAACTTTGCGCTCAATGTCCTCCGGTTTAAAAAGCTCTTTCATGCGCCTCCCAATACGGCAATCGGCTATCATTTGCCGTATTGGCAATACTTACAAATTACTTTTTTGTCAAATACAAATTTGTAACTTTTTTAATTTTTTAGGCTCAATTTTGTATCATTGACAGGGACGCAAACCGGCGTCGAATACGCCTTAAAAGAAAACATCTTAAATATTAACTACATATTATCAGATACTGAGAGGATGGTTGTCTATGGTATTATTGATTAAGTCGTGCTTTTATCCGTTCGGCTATCACTTCAACCTGCTCGCTGAAAAGCACTTCCAGAGAAATGGATTCCAGACATTCATCATTCCAGGGCAAATTGTATTCGTTGATGAGGTTCCGGATATCCTGGTAACGATAACCCAGCACTTTTATCTTTTCCCTGAGCGGCAGTGCTTCATTATAGAGGATATGAATCAAAAGCAGGTTAATTACTATGTTGTTCTCTCCCAAAAGGGGAATGATAACAAGGGGTACACCGTCGGATTTGCCTCGTCCAACATAGGCGTGGCCGGAACTGACGATCATTTTTTTCGTGCCCATCAGCGTTGCCGGCTGGTCGGCGCGTGACTGCATATACATAGCCACACCGCCTTTAGCTTTGATGGCAATTGTCGAATTTTCCATTGGATTTCCCTGTTCGTCCAGTCCGCTTACATCGTAGGCGGTATATCCCCGTACAGTCGCAATGGCCGGCTGGATACGTTTAATCGTCATGATATTGCGATAAGTCAAATTTTTCACAGAGAAATTAAGTGATTCCAGTAAATTATAAATAATGCCCTCAAGTTTTTTCTCCTTGCGGCTGGTGCCCACCGTAACCGTTTTCGCCTGATGGCGAATGGCATCTATCGGACGGGTAAGTTCGTCAATGGCCGTTCCCAACGTTACATCCAGAAGATCAAAAGGAGAAATAAAGTCTCCCTTAATTTTAAATTCCTGACGAATGTCGTGCAGCGGCAGTTTGCCCACCACATATTTGAGCAAGAGCGGCAGATCGGCGATTGTTTTAGCCTCCATCAGACCAAACGCACCGTTTAGACGACGATTATTGAACTGTAAATAAAAATCATTGATAATCCGATGGAAGGAAGCATCGGCAATCATATCAAAAACTGATAATTTCCTTTGCATTCTCTGCGCGAGTTCCACCGCCAGGCGACCGCGGAATTCACGAAAGATCTGCGCCTCTTCATCGATGGCGCGCGCCGCAAAATAACCCCACAAATGACCGGCCATTGTATTCAGGATAACCGGCAGGGGAGCGGGTGCGACGGGTATGGGAATGACGGCATCGGCAATTTGATGAAAACGGTTCTCTCCTTCATCAGCAAAGACAATCACTGAAGCTTTATGGGCTTTAAAAATCGCCACATCCTTAACGACATCTTCCACGACGGTTGCCGGATTGCCGGCGGCGCAGACAAGAATTAAAGGTTCGGAAGACAAATCGATATGCTTTTTATTTTCAACAATGTCGGATGAAATGGTTTTATAGCAGAGCTCACTGAGTTTTATGCGCACTTCATCAGCCGCCGCCTTATTGGGGCCGCTGCCGACGATAGCCCAGTATCTTTTATCTGCGGCTTTTTTCACCGAGGCGGCGATATCGTCACGCCGTGCGAACAGCTGATCCATCAGGCCGGGTACGGATTCCAGCCGGAGTAATTGCCGGGCGATGTCATCGTTGGACCGCGTCCCCAGAAGTTGCGCAAAAAATAAAGCCAGCACCTGTCCGGCAACGATCTGGGCATAAAAAGCTTTGGTCGAAGCGACGGACATTTCTATGTCGCGTCCGTCGCTGGTATAAAATACGCCATGCGATATAGCGGTAATGTCGGACTGCCGGCGATTGACAATGGATATAATATGCGCGCCGCGTTCCCTGGCCATGGCCACAGCCCTGTTGGTGTCGGTAGTGGTGCCGGACTGCGTGATGGGAATGACCAGCGTGTCGGGACCTTCGGCATTCAGCCCGAATCCACTCAATTCGGAGGCAACCCGGGCCAGAATATTAAGATGCCTGCTCTGGAGGTAATATGACAATGCGTCGGCCACCACCTGTCCCGCAACTGCCGCCGTTCCGTGACCGACGACGACGATGTTCTTTAGCATGCCGTTTACCAGGGCTTTGCGCACCGCATCGGGAACTATATCCGTTCCCATGTTGAAATCGACATGCGCAGAGGAGTTATTGAAGCCGGTGATACGGTATTTGCCGCGCAGCGTTCTTTTGATCGACAGGGCGGATTCGGAAATTTCCTTGAGGAAAAAATGCGGATAACCGCCGCGGTCGATATCCCGTGTAGTAATCTCCGCCGTTTGCAGATTGTTTTCCGTTAACTCAATCATTTTGCCGTCATAGCAACAGACGGACAGCCCCGCTAGACCGCTATTGCAATTCTGATCCAGAACAAATATCTGGCCGGCAACCCCGCCACTGCCCGCCTCACCGTTCATCTTGATGAAACGCGGCATGACCTCCACCAGGCCGTAAAGTTCCGAAGAAAACATGTATTGGTCAGCGTTTAAACCGACGTAGATCGACTGGCCGCTGCCTTTGAGCGCCAAAAACATTTTACCGGGCTCGAGAGCACTGGTCATGGCAATAGCATGCGATCCTTCAAAATCATTGACGGCCAGACGGAATGCCTCCGCAAGATTTTGCCCCGCCTTCAGATACTTCTCGATCTGCAGCGGTATGATTTTTGTGTCCGTTGTTACCTGTTGGGCAATCAGGTCGCCACCAGCCTCCAGGTCCTGCCGCAAAGCCGGGTAGTTATCTATATCGCCATTTAAAACAGCATTAATCTGCGCCTGGGCACCGGGATAAAAGGGATAAACAGGCGTGGACGGAACTGTTGTGTAATTGTTTACCGGATGGCAATTTTCTTCGGTGATGGAACCGACGGACGCCCAGCGTGTATGCGTCAACGCCGTTTCACAAGCTGCTTCCGATGCACAGAAACATTGCAGTATCCGGTCGCTTTGAATGAATTTTCTCAGTTCAGCGACATTACGCCCCAGTTCGCCGACAATAGAAAAGGTTTTATAGGTAAACGCAACGCTGATCCCGCCGGAGCAGCCCGTTTGATCGTTGGAAATAAAAATGGAGCGGTTAAGCAAATCACTTTTTTTAGTCCGTTGCTGATATTCCTCAGTCAACCCGTTTTCCCTAATTAGAAGAACAACATCCTGCAGTTCTGTTTCATTTTTCAGTTCAAAAACCAGCTGGATACCCGCCGAATCTCTTCCCCGGACTTCCAGACGATCCAGGGCATTTAGAAGAAGATTGAATTTTCTGTATTTTCGGAAAGCATCAGGTTGTACTAAGGCATGTTTTTCCGCATCGGACAATGCCAGCACTTTCTGTATATTGGCCAGAACATCTTTCTCCAGCATCCAGCAAACATCTTTGAGCAGAAGAATACGACTGTTGATTATCTCCAAATCGACGGAGCCAATTACAACAGCTTGATTTTCAAGCCATTTTTCTTCATCTACCAGAAACCGCTTCATTTCACCGGCAACATTAACCAGATCCGCCGCACGTTGCGTGTGGAAAAAAAGAAATTCCTGTGCATCCTCGCGTTTAAGTTCCAAAACGGCCGCATTCATGGCTTCGACAGTATCCATGCCGTTTAAGTAACCGGTTACGGAACCTTTGGGGGCAACAGTTTGCAAGCCGTTTGCCCTGACTTTTTTCCACAATTCGTTTATTGTCAGATCAGCCGTCGTATCCGCATCTTTTTTCGCCAGACGGCAAGTCATTAAGCCTGCGAAACCGCAATTGAGCTGCCCGGAAAGCAGCGGAAAAAAGATAATCGCCGGTCCTTGAACGTAAGCAGGATGCCGGCCGATATAAATTCGGCAACTGGAAATTAGACAAAGAAAAGTTTTTATAATATTGAATATTTTTATATAAAACATTATTCATCCTATGCCACAGGATTTTGTTTTTTAAAGGTACGCCTGCGGTGATTTTTTAATGCTATTTACTGTCTGTTGGAAAAGAATACAAGATATGCAATTACTGTGCGCTGCCGTGTATTCGACAACAATTTAAATATTGTCAGATATAAATAATTTTGGTTGTGTTTATTTATTTTTCCCATTGTTTATGCCCACCCTGGCCATTTTATCCGTAAATGTATTGCGATTCATGCCGAGAAATGCCGCCGCAGTACTTTTCACATTGTTTGACCGTCGTAAGGCAACCTTGAACAAACCTTTTTCCACCATTGTCATAACTTCTTCATAAAGTTTGCTTTTGCGGCCATCAGACGCTGATAAAAATGTAACAAGTTCTTCCAGTCTTTTTTCTATCAATCTTTCCACAACCAACTTCGGAGGTTCCTTAACTTCTTCAGTTTGAACTTGATCGTTTTGCATTTCCGGCCGCATTTTTGAAGTTCCTCTCTTTTCGAATTCCACTTTTAAAACCAGTATTTATCGAGGCTAAATCTGAGTTTCCGATATTTTTAAAATTATAACACCGATTATAATCCCGACAGCAACCCAACTCATCACTATCAGTGAAAGCCGCTCCAGGGGATGATCCAGATATTTTTTTACTTCAACTTCCACCTTTTCCTCATCCAACCTGTCCATAATGGAGCTTACAAGTAAAGCATGATTCTCGAATAGATTGGAAAAAATATAAAAGCCTTTTGTCGTCGTCAGCAGGAAATAAACTTTCTTTTTCAAAACAACTACAGCCAGATGCGTAATTTCCATCCATCCGAATTCTTTAGAACGGAAAAAATTTTTAATTTTCAATCCCTGATCGTGAACAATTATTTCTCTTTTCACCATACCCATGCCCACAGCCAGAGAAGCCAGAAAAAGAACCGCCGCAGCTATGATCTCCCAGCGCTGGCCATTGATCAGACTGATGAAAAAAAGTAAAAATAAAAGCATTACTATCAAGAACAAAGGTATAAGAAATGCTTTCCTGATTTTAAAAAAAGTCTCGTTCATACTTAATTAATAACACTTTGGGGAAGCCGTAGACTCTGCCAACGTTAGATTCCCATTATAAGGGGTAGCAAGATTTGGATAGCTTTCTTTGGTAACTTTAGCATAGGGAAGATTTGGAGTCAAGGAAGTCAAGCAAGTTAACAATAAATTATATTTCTTGATATCTGCAACCGGATTGACTAGTATTTTTCAGCTAAAAAATCATTGGAGTATGATAGGTGTTCGTTAAAGTTTTTGGCATGAGTATCATCGGCATGGAATCTTACCCTGTTGCCGTGGAAGTTGATATATCCGACGGCTTGCCCCAGTTCTCCACGGTCGGCCTGCCTGATGCTTCTGTTAAAGAAAGCCGGGACAGAATCAAAGCTGCAATAAAAAACTCCGGTTACCGCTTCCCGCGCAGCCATGTGACAATAAATTTGGCACCGGCTGATATAAAAAAAGAAGGCACCGGCTTTGACCTGCCGATTGCCGTCGGAATTCTCTCCGCTGAAGAGTTGATTAAAGAAGATTCTTTCGAAAATTGTTTTTTCATCGGCGAACTTTCTCTTGACGGCAGCATTAAAAGCGTGCGGGGTGTACTACCTGCCGCCCTGAAAGCAAAGGAACTGGGCTTTAAAAAAGTTTTTGTCCCTGAAGAAAATGCCGCTGAAGCGGCGATAGTCGAAGGGATTTCCGTCTTTGGGGTAAACACTCTGCCGGATGTTGTCGAATTTTTAAATAACCGGAAAATCATAGAACCGCTTGTTTTGGATATCAGCAACATTTTCCGGGAACATCGCCAATATGAAATTGATTTCAATGAAATCAAGGGGCAGCGGCAGGCTCTTCGCGCTCTGGAAATCGCCGCCGCCGGGGGTCATAATGTAATCATGATCGGCCCTCCCGGCTCCGGAAAAAGCATGCTGGCCAAAAGAATGCCCACAATTCTGCCCGACCTCAATTTTGAGGAAGCCATCGAAGTAACAAAAATCTTTTCTGTTTCCGGATCATTAAGTAAAACAGACACTTTGATTGCCGTGCGTCCTTTCCGGGCGCCTCATCATACAATTTCGGATGCCGGACTAGTTGGCGGCGGGCAGACACCGCATCCCGGCGAAATCAGCCTCTCCCATCTGGGAGTCCTTTTTCTAGATGAGCTGCCGGAGTTCAGAAGAAATGTTCTGGAAGCTCTCAGACAGCCTTTGGAAGAAGGTACCATAACAATTACGCGCTCTTCGGTTACGGCATCATTTCCCGCCAGGTTTATGCTGATTGCCGCCATGAATCCCTGCCCCTGCGGGTATTTCGGTGACAGAATCCGCACTTGCCGCTGCTCCCCCCAGCAGATTCGGCAATATCAGGCAAAAATATCAGGCCCCCTGCTGGATCGGATCGATTTGCACATCGAAGTTCCCTCGATTAAATACCGCGCCCTGTCCAACAAGGAAGAGGGAGAATCCTCCGCGACGATAAAGGAACGCGTCAATGCAGCGCGCAACCGGCAGATAAAACGGTATGAAGGCAGCGGCATCTTTTGCAACGCCCGGATGACCGAAATGCAGATCAAAACTTACTGCTCCATTGATGAAGAATCGCACAGGCTTTTGGAAATGGCGATTGAAAAGCTGGGCTTAAGCGCCCGCGCCATCAACCGCATTTTAAAAGTCTCCCGCACTATTGCCGATCTGGAAAATAAAAAAGCCGTTGAACCGGCTCATGTTGCCGAAGCAATTCAATATCGAAGCCTTGATCGCAGTTTAATTTAGTGATATGGCAATAATATTTTACAGTTCAGATCAAACAGATTCTTCCGGGAGCAAAAACTCCATTCCGAAGAAGACTACTTGGAGGAAGAGAAAAATTATGGAAATCAAAATTAAAAAAGCGTCGCCCACGAAAAGGAAAGTTAAACCAACTGATGAATCAAAGCTTGGCTTTGGCAAGATATTTACCGACCATTTTTTCAACATTAAATATAAGACAGGAAAAGGCTGGTATGATCCGATTATTGAACCTTACCGTCCCCTGCAATTAGAGCCGACGGCCATGTGTCTGCATTACGCCCAGGAAATTTTTGAAGGACTGAAAGCATACCGCGGTCAGGATGGATCAATTTATCTTTTCCGTCCCATCGAAAACATTAAAAGAATGAGCGTTTCCGCGGAAAAATTGTGCATGCCGCCCATGGATGAAGAAATCTTTTACGATGCCATCAAAAAACTGGTTATTTTGGAAAAGGACTGGATACCCCGCGGTGAAGGCACATCCCTTTATATCCGCCCCACAATGATCGCTACGGAGGCCGCTTTGGGCGTTCATCCAGCCAATGAATTTCTCTTTTTTATTGTGGTGGGACCGGTGGGAGCCTATTATCCGCAGGGATTTTCCCCGACCAAGATGTATGTATCCGAAGAATATGTCCGGGCAACCAAGGGTGGGACAGGCAACATTAAAGCGGCAATTAATTATGCAGCAAGTCTCTATGCCAGTCAACTTGCCACAAAAATGGGTTATACCCAGGTCTTATGGCTGGATGCCGTCGAAAAGAAGTATGTGGAAGAAGTGGGCACCAGCAACATTTTCTTCGTTATCGGCGATGAATTAATCACTCCGCCTCTGGCCGGCACCATCCTGCCGGGAGTCACTCGTAATTCGGTCATCAAACTGGCGGACTTCCTGGGAACAAAAGTCGTCGAAAGACCGATTACTATTCAGGAAGTCATTTCATCATCCGAAAATGGAACACTCCGGGAAGCTTTCGCCTCAGGGACCGCCGCGGTCATTTCTCCGGTCGGACAACTTTATTTCCGCGGCAAAGAATATTTAATCAACGGCGGTAAATCCGGTCCATTAGCCGAAAAATTGTATACCGAAATTTTGCAAATCCAGTATGGCCGGAAAGAAGATCCCTTTGGCTGGCGCGTCAAAATTTTGGACGGGAAAAAAGTTAAAAAGGGGTGAATTGAGTTTTTTTCCCTTGTATACAAGCACTTGGATTTGTATTCCACAACATTGTGGAAAAACTTGTGGATAACCTTGTGGATAATATTCGCAAGTATGCAATTGTTAGTAGATTACACCAAATTGCATAAAATTTGAGCAACGATATTTATTTAATATTATCAATTACATATAAATATATTCTTTATTCATGGCCACTTAGGGCAATATCGGTCAAAGGATATAAACTATATTAAAAAAGAAATATTTCTCGGGGATGTTTTCCCGGTTTTTTTCATAAGGAAAAGCAATAAAATGTTTTTAAAAAGAAATAAACAGCTTATTATCACTGTGGCAGCCATTTGGTTGTTCTGTACTTTATTCATTTTTTTGGCGCCGAAAACCGCCATAACTTTGACGACTGCGCCGATAAGTGAGGTGGTCGCCCGGCTGCAGCAGAAGTACGAAAAAACCCGGGACTTCAAAGCCGGTTTCATTCAACAAACGACAATAAAATCCATAAAGAAAACAGATACAGAAGAAGGAACGGTCTTCTTTAAAAGCCCCCAGAACATGCTTTGGAACTATTCCCGTCCCAAAGCTAAAAAACTGGTAATCAATTCCCGCAAAGCCTGGCTTTACCTTCCCCAGGAAAAAGTCGCCTATGTCCAGGAAGCCGATAACATTCTTAAATCGAGAACCTTAATTAAGTTTTTATCCGGCTTGGGTAAATTAGAAAATGATTTCACTATTCAATATGCCGCACCCCAGGCTCTGGACAAACAAGGCAATTATTTACTTTACTTAATCCCACGGGAGAAAGCGCCCACTTTACAGCCTTTTCAGGTAACGGTTGATAAGAACACTTATCTGATTTTACAGGTCAGCTTTGCCGACGCCTTGGGCAATACTACATTGCTGAAATTTTCCAATATTTCCACCAATATTGGCATTGCTGAAAAGATGTTCCAGTTCCAGCCGCCCAAAGGAGTCTCCATTTTTAATATGCCTTAACAGTACCTGCACGACCATCAGGGAGAAAGTAACCAGCCATATTAACATTTTGACTTATATGCGAGGTATGAAGTGCAACAGTATGTTCTTACACCGGCCGCCGGAAAACGTTTAATCGGAAAAGCGCTGGTTTTTCACCCCGTGGTATCATCCGTTCTGAAAACAGGAACTATTGTTATTATAGCCGGAACGACGAATGGCTATGTTGCCGAGGAGATACTGACGTCCATCGGACAGGCGCAGGGCTTCTCCCGGCGGCGATTTTTCCGGGGAATCACTCTTCCTCCGCATCGACCGGCAAGTGAAAGCGGGCGTTTGCCCGACGAAAGCGAGTTTCCCGGTGATGTGGTCATCACCAACGGAATCTGGCAAAAAGGCAAAACGATTTTCGATGTTATAAACGACCTGAAGGAGGGGGATCTCATCCTGAAAGGCGCCAATGCCCTGGATTTACGTCATCAGCGAGCGGCCATTCTGATCGGGCATCCCCAGGCGGGAACAATCGGCGCGGCATTCCAGGCAGTTGTGGGAAGGCGCGTTCATCTCCTTCTGCCCATCGGACTGGAGAAGCGCATCGATGGGGATTTAGACGCCATCGCCCGGCAGCTCAATGCTCCCGCAGCAAAAGGACCGCGCTTTTTTCCCGTTCCAAGTCCGGTTTTTACCGAAATCGATGCTATTGCCCTTTTAACAAGAGCTAAAGCAGAGATAATTGCCAGCGGGGGAGTATGCGGCGCAGAGGGAAGCATCTGGCTGGCAGTCAACGGAACCGATCAGCAGATGAATGACGCCGACGCGCTCATTAAGGCGATTATTTCGGAACCGCCGTTCACATTCTAATCTTCTTTCCTTAACCAAACGGTTTGTCGCTTGCAAAATCGGGCGTCAATTCAATGTCGCTGACTTCCTGAATAAAAAGATTATCAAAGCCCAAATCCAGGGCGTAATCCAGTACCTGCTGATACTCCTCGGCGGTAATCCGGCGCCCCAGCAGTGGATGATTGCGCACCTTGTCAATGGGAGTATATTGCGACATTAAACTGATTGTCACCGACGTTGATATCTCCTTTTTAATTAAGCGAAAGACCTCCTTCGAATTTTCCAGTTTGCCCGGCAGAACCAGATGGCGCACGATAACTCCCCTTTTGGCCAAACCATTTTCCATTTCCAGACCGTCACCCAGCTGCCGCACCATTTCCTTCAAGGAATCGAGGGCGTAGCGCGGATAGTCAAAAACGCCGGAAAACTCGGCGCCGTCTTCCGCAATGCCGTATTTGAAATCAGGCAGATAAATATCCACCATCTTATCGAGCATTTTTATAATACTGGGGCTTTCATATCCGCCGCAGTTGTAGATAAAGGGAATTTTCAGCCCCTGCTCCCGCGCCAGCAGAAGCGCTTCCATGATCAACGGCGTCTGGGGAGTGGGCGTCACGGCATCGATATTGTGGCAGCCGCGCTTCTGCAGATCAAGCATTACCTGCGCAAGCGCCGGAGGATCAAGTTCCTGTCCTTCCACCTGATGGGAAATCTGGTAATTCTGGCAGTAAATACAGCGTAAATTACAGGAGGAGAAAAAAATAGTTCCGGCTCCCCCCGTTCCCGAGAGAGGCGGCTCCTCTCCATGATGGGGCAAGGCGCAATCCATGATAATCTTCGCTGGCAGGCGGCAGAAACCAAGCTCCCCCTGTGTACGGTCAATGTGGCATTGCTGCGGACAAAGCCAGCAATCTTTTAAAACTTTTTTCAGAAAAGATATCTTTTCCGTCAGTTCCATTATGACTCCTCGGCTAAGCATGAAAGAAGAAGCGGTATCATAGTCTTTCGACTATATCCCTTATTTTACCACTGGCGACAAGCTCCAGAAATTCTTCACCCAAGGGAGCGGAAAGTTCCACCGTCTGGCGCCAATTTTTAACTCGTGTCTCGTGATCATCAATATAAGTGAGAAAATCCGTTCGGTCGGGAATCTTTTTCCCTGGAAGCTTTTCCACAAAACCTGGCGAAGGAAAGATCATCAGGACGTTGCTTAAGGTATCCGCATCCGGCGCCCGGCGCACTAATTTCTTATCCAGCCAGCCTGGAATGATTCGTTCATCGTGATGAAAAAACAGTACCATGTCATTTTCCCCGGCGGCAAACTGATGGGTTAAATGATAGTCAATCAGGCCGCCGTCCCGGTAAACTCCGTAAGGAGCGTCGTAAATATCATGCACACCGGCCACAACCAGAGGAACAGCGCCGCTGGCCATGACGGCATGTTTAAAATTAATTTCATTTATACGGACCAATGAACCCCGAAAGCGGGGACGAAAACAAAAGGGTGGCGGCTTCGAACCCTGATAAAAAACAACGCGGTCGGCAAATCGATAGATATTGTTCCGGCTGAAAAAATTCAATAAAAAACAAGCGGCCAAACCTGTTTTCTGCAGCCATGTTTTTTCTGAAGCGACCAGATGGCGTGTGCGGGCGGTAATTACACTTAAACGGTATTTCTTGTTAGCCAGGGCAAAGTGCAGTGCGTCATCTTCCACGTACGAATTGATTATTTTTTTTAACTTCCCCAGAACTGTTGCGGGAGTATCGGCTTTTGTAAATTTAACATTAATATAGGCATCGATCAATTTTCGATAGCTCAGAGGTGCAGCCGGCTGAAGCCAGGCGGCAAACCGCCAGGCGCCGGCTGAAGAACCGATTAAATGGACAAGCCGCTTACGGCCTAAAATATTTCCGTTGATCAGGGTCAAGTCAAAACCACTGGTGACGAGCCAGCGGGGGCCGACAGCCGGTCCGAAATAGGCCGAGATGGAATCAAAATTAAATCCGCCGTCTTTAATAATTTTATAGGCCCGCTTACCGGCTTTAATTCTTAGTTGACTCATTTATGTTCCACCAGGCAAAGGCCTTGACATGAAAACTTTTGTCTTGTAAATATGCTAAGTTTTTTTGACTAAAGCTGAAGATCGCTGCGTTTTAAATTTATCAACGATTATGACAGCAGGAGCGGCTTTTACCAATAATTGCGAAAAAAGCAAACAGTTTTATCTCTTGGCATAGGATAATCAAATGGATATAAAAAATTCCGTAAGGACAATAGCCCAGAATGCACAGGAGGCATCCCGGCGGTTGGCCCGTGTTTCCTGTCCGGCCAAAAACAACGCCCTCACGCAGATGGCTGATGAACTGATAAAAAATACCGATCAACTTATCGCCGAAAACACCCGCGATGTCGCGGGCGCAAAAGAGAGAGGACTCTCTCCAGCCATGATCGACCGTCTCACCCTGAAAAAGGAGACAATCACAAGCATGGCGCAGGGCCTGAGAGAAGTCGCCACACTGCCCGATCCCCTGGGCAAGGTAACATCCATGTGGCGCAGGCCCAACGGCCTTCTGGTCGGCCGGATGCGCATTCCCCTGGGTGTAATCGGCATCATCTATGAGTCCCGTCCCAATGTGACGGCCGATGCCGCCGCGCTCTGCCTGAAATCGGGAAATGCGGTAATTTTAAGGGGAGGATCGGAAGCAATAAACTCGAATATGGCAATCTGCACAATTCTCCGGAAAGTTCTGCGTGACAATTCGCTGCCGGAAGAAGCAATTCAGCTGATTCCGATGACCGACCGGGAAGCGGTTCATGAAATGCTGCAGCTGGAAGAATATATCGATTTAATCATCCCCCGCGGCGGCGAGGAATTGATCCGGGCCGTAGTCGCCCAGTCCAAAATACCGGTGATCAAGCATTACAAAGGCGTCTGCCATGTTTTTGTTGACGCCCATGCAGACATGGAAATGGCCGTAAATATCTGCTGCAACGCCAAGGCCCAGCGCCCCGGTGTCTGCAATGCCATGGAAACCCTGCTCGTGCATAAAGATATCGCCCGCAAATTTCTGCCGCTGGTTGCCGAGGCATTAAATAAATTAAATGTCCAGTTGATCGGCTGTGCTAAAACCAGAAAGATCTTAAAAGATATTGCAACAGCTACCGAAGCGGACTGGTATACGGAATATCTTGATTTGATCCTGGCGGTACGCGTAGTCGACGGCATCGACGAGGCAATGGCGCATATTGAGAAATACGGTTCTCTGCATACGGAATCCATCATCACCACCGATTATACAAATTCGCAGCGTTTCTTAAACGAAGTGAATTCATCGACAGTGCTGGTCAATGCCTCAACCCGTTTCAGCGACGGCTTCGAGCTGGGGCTGGGTGCGGAAATCGGCATTTCGACGACCAAGCTGCATGCTTTCGGCCCGATGGGTCTGGAAGAATTAACAACTTCAAAATTTATCATTTACGGCAACGGGCAGGTGCGCACATGAAATGGGGTTTATTGGGAGGAACATTTGATCCGATTCATTTCGGTCATTTGCGGGCAGCAGAAGAAATGCTGAAAATTTTCGATTTAAATCGCATTTTCTTTATCCCTTCCTCACGTCCGCCTCACAAGCTGGAAGCTCAAATCACCTCTTTCTATCATCGCGAGCAGATGGTGCGGGCAGCCATTGACGGCAATGTTTCTTTTTCCTTTTCTGATGTGGAAAATTTAAAATCGGGTAAATCTTATTCCGTGGAAACAGTCGAATATATATTGAACAAGTACATGGAAGACCTGGAACTTTATTTCATCCTCGGTCAGGATGCTTTTCAGGCGATCACCACCTGGAAAGACTGGGAAAAACTTCTCCTGCTCTGCAATTTTGCCGTGATGACCCGCCCCGGTTATAAGCAGGAAGGTCTGGAGAAAATTCTTCCCGCCGATTTTTCGTCCCGCTTTGTATTTGATAAGGAAATCGACGGATATCGAGGGCCAACCGGGCATTTTATCTATTTCCGCCATGTAACTTTTCTGGATATATCCTCTTCCCGCATCCGCGAAATGGCAAAAACCGGCCAATCCATTCGTTACCTTACCCCGGACAGTGTCCGCAACTATATCATTAAGAATTCGCTATACAAGAATACTTGATTATTTTTATTTGATTTAATTTTACAGTCGCCAGCACACCCTTTGTCTAATATTATACAGCCGTTGTAATTTCTTTTTGCTCACTTTTCGGTACGTTTTGAGAAATCATTTGAGATAACCAGGCATTGAACAAATTGCCACTTGTTGAGGCATCCCCGCTACTCACCAGAACCTGGGGCACAATTTGAATCTTACCGGCCGCTATCTCCTGTATGAGTTTAATGACCGCTACATTCTTCTGACCAATGGCCTCACTCTGGGCAATGTAAGCAGCGGCAACACCGTCACCCTCAATCTTGCTTTTGTAAGAGTTGCCGTCAGCCACCAGTATGGTAGATTCTTTGGTTCCCTGGGCAGTTAGTATGGTAGATTCCTTAGTTCCCTGGGCCTGGAGAATCGCGGAACGCCTGTTTCCATCAGCTTCCCTGACCTTGGCTTCGGCTCTGTCATTATTTATATCGATAGATAATTTGGCATCAATAACATCTTTCTGCTTATCCGCCCGGGACGATTTCTCCATAACTGCAATGCGCTTTTCCTGAGCCAGCGCCTCCTGGTCGTACTGTGCTTGCTGCTGATTGGCAATCTCCTTCTTGGTCTGAGTGTCCAGCAAATCCTTGGGTATATCGATATAGGCAATGAGTAAGTTTTGAGCTTCTACGTTATACTCGGAAAATCTTTCTTTGGCATGTGCCAGTGCTTCGGTCTGCAAGTCCGTCCGGCTTTGGAAAAAATCAATTGCTTTCTTTTCGCCTGCTTTATTTCTAAAGGACGAATCAATAAGCGGATGTACGATCTGATCGATCAAATTGGCGACGGACCCGAATCTGGCTATAATATACGCCGCATTGCCGGGTTGAATTCGAATCACCATCCGAACGTTGACTTCCAGTTGGAAGCCGTCTTTGGAAGTCACCTTCAGGGGATCAAAACTGTATAAAACGGCCGCAGCCTTAGTCTCTGTTGATTTAATTCCCTTTACCTCTGTTCCGATTTTTCCCTCGCTTGCCCAGTCAATGGTCACGGCGGAAGTAGGTACCTGATAGGCTGAAAAAGCAATCGTGTTCAGATTGTATTTCCCCGGTGCTATGGGTTCTCTCCAAATGCCGCGTGTGAATTTATCCGTTATCAGAATTTTTTCTACATCTTCATGGATCGGTCCCCCGAGTTTCCCTTCCCCGGTAGTTTTCTCGGGTCCCTGAATCGTTCTTTCCAGCTCCAGCCCTACGTTGGACCTGATGACCGCCACATATCCCGGCAAAACTTCGGCTACATTTTCAATTTTAATATCAAACAGGTTGGGATTGATGAAATATATGCCGGGCTGCAGGGTATCCAATTGCGGCCCCCTGTATCCTTTGCTGTCGATAAAGCGCTGACCGTTTTGATATGCTTTATGATCTACTTCAGTACCGTCATTATTCAGAGCCTTCGGGGCTATGACATAGCCGCTCGGCAACGGAATGCCGTCTTTAGCAATGGCTATACCAACGGTATTCTCCGCTATTTTTATCGCCGGAGCTCTCGTAATATGGAACAGGACGGAATTGATCCGGTAGGTACCTGGACGTAAAATTCCAACCTGAGGTCCCTTTTTCCCATGGTTGGCTAAGAACATCTCCGCATCTTGAAATTGATTACTCTCGACTTCATCGGCCAGTACTCTACCTTTAGGCAACGGCTCGCCGTCGATAGCCTCGACGATGCCGATACCGGCATTATCAATAGTTACGACCGGAACTTTTGTAAACGACCAAATCAGGGGCATTCTCCAATAGAGCCCCGGCATCAAAGTACTTGCCTGAACCCCTATTTCCCCATGACGTGCGATAATTTGTCCTTCAGGCATTTTTTTGCCAAACATGTTTTTAGTAAGGATGCCGACTTGATTGGACCCAATCAAACAAAAACCTTGGAAGATAATCAGCAGAACAAGTACAATAATTACAATTAAACCGATACATTCTATCATTCCTGTTATCATTAATGTTCTCCTTCTTTTTTTTACTCATCATTTCCTTCGGTACCGGATTATTTAAACTTGAGCGGGATTGAAAGTTAACACCCTTTTTATCGCAGCATAAGCATGGAAAAACATAGCCAATGTGACCGCAGGCGACAAGCCATGCCTTAAAATTACAATAAGCTGCTTCCCCAACCCATTTGATCGGGTCAAATTTCTTTAGAATGATGGGCATGCGAGTCGCATATAGCTTCCTCTTCTAAGGAAGATGTCAAGAATATTTCTTTATACAGATCGTTAAAGCTGAAAATGGTTGTGATGGTACTTCAACCTTTTTTCCTTTTCACCTAACCTCTTTTATTCTACGGGCCCT